>JALYTU010000595.1 GCA_030854125.1 Actinomycetota bacterium
GAAAAGGCACCCGAGGAAAAGGCCGCTCCGACCCAAGACGACGAAGGGGGGCAGGCGTGAGCGCCGTCGCCGCCCAGGACGTCAAGGCGCTGCGCGAGCTGACCGGCGCGGCGATGCTGGCCTGCCGCGATGCCCTGGCCGAGACCGGGGGAGACCTCGACAAGGCCTCCGAGCTGCTGCGGGCCCGCGGTGAGGCCCAGGCCGCCAAGCGGGCCGGTGCCGAGGCGGGTGAGGGCGTCGTGCAGTCCTACGTCCACGCCGGCGGCACGATCGGCGTGATCGTCGAGGTCGACTGCGAGACCGACTTCGTGGCCCGCAACGATAAGTTCGTCGAGTTCGCTCGCGATCTCGCCCTGCACATCGCCGCCGCCGCCCCCTTGTCGGTGACCGAGAAGGAGATCCCCGGCGAGGAGCGCGAGCGCGAGATCCGGATCGCTACCGAGCAAGCCGCTGACCGCCCCGAGGACGTGCGCGAGCGGATCATCACGGGCAAGGTCGACAAGTGGCTCGACGAGGTTGTGCTGCTGCGCCAGAAGCACGTCAACGAGGACAAGCACGGTGGCAAGACGATCGAGGAGCTCCGCATTGCGTTGTCGGCCGAGACGCGGGAGAACGTCGTCATCCGCCGGTTCGCCCGGTTCGCCGTCGGCGGGTAGTGACTGCCGTGCCCGACGGGCTCGAAACACCGGCGTCGCCGTCCACGAGCGAGGGAGACGGCGCGCCCGCCTACCGCCGGATCCTGCTCAAGCTCTCGGGGGAGGCGCTGATGGGTGACCTCGAGTACGGGACCGATCCCGTCCGGGTCGCGGCGATCTCGCGCGAGGTGGCGGCCATCCAGCGACGCGGTGTGGAGATGGCGATCGTGGTCGGCGGCGGCAACATCTACCGGGGGCTGAAGGCGGCCGCCGCGGGCATGGACCGGGCGACCGGTGACTACATGGGCATGCTCGCCACCGTGCTCAACGCGCTTGCCCTCCAGGATGCCCTGGAGAAGCAGGACATCGCCACCCGCGTGCAGTCGGCCCTGACCATCTCCGAGGTGGCCGAGCCCTATATCCGCCGGCGGGCGATGCGACATCTCGAGAAGGGCCGAGTCGTCATCTTCGCCGCCGGGACAGGGAATCCGTTCTTCACCACCGACACCGCTGCCGCACTGCGGGCCGCTGAGTTGCACGCCGAGATCATCCTCATGGCCAAGAATGACATCGAGGGTGTTTACACGGCCGATCCGGCCCGCGATCCCACCGCGGAGTTCATCCCGGAGATCACCCACAAGGACGCGCTGACCCGCGGCCTGCAGGTGATGGACTCGACCGCGTTCGCGCTCTGCATGGACAACAACCTTCCGATCGTCGTCTTCAACATGGCCGACGAGCGCAACATCGACAAGATAGTGTCCGGCCACAGAGTGGGGACCCTGGTGAGGACATGAGCGAGATCATCGACGAGCTGCTGGCCGACGCCCGCGAGCGAATGGCCAAGTCGGTGCAGTCCACCTCGCACGAGTTCACCTCCGTGCGGACCGGACGGGCGATGCCGTCGCTGCTGGACCGGGTCGTCGTCGACTACTACGGCGCCGCGACGCCGCTCAAGCAGCTGGCCACGATCACCACCCCCGAGGCGCGGATGCTCAGCGTTCAGCCCTATGACAAGAGCTCGATCAAGGCGATCGAGAAGTCGATCCTCGAGTCCGACATCGGCCTGACCCCGTCCAATGACGGCAATCTGATCCGTCTGGTGATCCCCGAGCTCACCGAGGAGCGCCGGCGTCAGCTCGTCAAGGTCGTCCGCCACATCGCCGAGGAGGGCCGGGTCGCGATCCGCAACGTTCGCCGCGACGTGATGCACGACCTGCGCGAGCTCAAGGAAGCCGGCGACGCCGGCGCCGACGACGAGCACCGCGCCGAGGTCGAGCTGCAGAAGGCGACCGACTCTCGAGTGTCCGAGCTCGACGAGCTGCTCAAGGCCAAGGAAGAAGAGATCCTCGAGGTCTAGTGGAGGTCGGCTCGGGCGAAGGCGGCGCGCACTGTCGCCATGTCGCCATCATCACCGACGGCAACGGGCGCTGGGCGCAGGGCCGCGGGCTGCCGGTCGTGGCCGGCCATGAGGCCGGTGCCGACACGGTCAAGGCACGCCTGCGCGACGCTGCCGAGTTCGGCCTCAAGGAGCTCACTGTGTACTCGTTCTCGACCGAGAACTGGTCCCGGGACGAAAACGAGGTGGCGGGTCTGATGGAGATGTTCGGCCGCCGGCTCGAGCTCGAGACACCGGAACTGGACGCCGAAGGGGTCCGGATGCGGTTCATCGGCCGGCGCAGCGCTCCGGTCGCTCCGGCACTGGTCGAACGCATGCAATGGGCGGAATCCGTGACCGCCGGCAACGACCGGATCACCCTATTCGTCGCGTTCAACTACGGTGGCCGAGCGGAGATCGTCGACGCAGCGCGAACCTTTACGGGAACGACCGAGGAGGAGTTCCGCTCCCACCTCTACGCCCCAGACATGCACGACCCAGATCTCATCATCCGCACCAGCGGCGAGCAGCGCATCTCCAACTACCTGCTGTGGCAGGGCGCCTACGCCGAGCTGATTTTCCGAGACGAGCTCTGGCCGGACTTCTCGCGGGAGGCGTTCGCCGCCTCTCTGGACGAGTTCGCCGCCCGCCGGCGCCGCTTCGGGGGACGTTGATGTCGTCCGGACGCGGATCGCGATCAGACGCCGGCGACCGCGGCCGGCGTGCCGCCCGCGCGGCCGCCGCCGAACGTGAGCGC
>JALYTU010000596.1 GCA_030854125.1 Actinomycetota bacterium
CGCGCAGCTCGAGGCCGAGCTGCGGGTGGCCTGCTTCGCCGTACGCCCGATGGACACCTACTCGGGATCAATCGAGCCCGAGGCCGAGGAACTCGTCGTCGAGGAGTGGATGGCGCAGCTCGCGCCGTCCATCCACCGAGCACTCGCGTCCAGCAACGCCCCCATGTCGGCCAACATCGTCGCGGGACAGGGCACGACCTGGGAAGAGGCCCTCGCTGACGCCGCCTGGCTGGACGGCGAGCTCCTCGCCGTCGGGTCCACAGTCTCAGTCCTCAAGAGCGTCCTACCCGGCTCGCACGCCTCGAAGATCGTCCGACACTCGCCCGTACCCGTCGTCCTCATGCCGCGAACCGCGCACCGACTCCAGTAGTCGTTTCCGGTGCTAGCCTCCCAAGGACCGCCCTGCGGAAGTTGACGAGAACCCGGCCCGTCGACACTGATAAGTTTTCACCCGTCGCTGATAGTGACGTAGGGCCGGTGAAAGAGCTGCAGGCCCTGTGCTGCTGCGCTGACGAGGTGGTCACCACTAGAGCTCGTAGCGTCATTGCGGCTTTTTTAAGAGGTAGCGGCTGAACCTCCAGTCACGGTCCTGACGCCTGAAGACGAAGATCTCGCGGTTCGACTCCCCACTCATGTCCCCGGTCGCAAGGGTGGTCTGCGTGCCGGCGCTCCGCGTCAGGGCGTGGGCCACGTCGTCGCTGGCCACGAACAGCTCGTCGATCGTGAACTGTACGTCCAGGCGGATGGCGGCGAACGTGCGGACATCCGCGTCGTTCAGCTCTTCGCTCGACGCGGTCGGAAGCGTCGTCGCCATGAAGACCCCGTCGCTGGTGTAGCAGGCGACGGCCAGTTCAGCATCGCTCGCGTTGAGCGAACGCTCGTACTCCTTGAGCAGGTCACGGATCGGTTGTTCGGCGGCTATGGCCTCACCTTCGTAGGGAAGGTGTTCGTCCATCGACTGCTGATCTCGTCCGTTAGAGCAATGATCAGAACCTGTGGATGATCCCCGGCGGGTAGGCGTGAAGGAGCGCACCTTCCCGAGGATGATCTGAAGCCCAAAGAAGTCTGATCAGGACCGGCGTTAGCGCGCTGGTTCGGGAAGGTACGCCCATGCTCACGGTAGTCCAGAAAGAGAACGAGACCAACGTTCATGCCCCGGCCGGGGTCGGCGGGGCGCTCCTTGACGAGCTGGTCCGCGACGGGGCCAGGGCGATGCTCGCCGCCGCGTTGCAGGCCGAGGTGGCCGCGTACGTCGAGGCGTTCACCGACCAGGTCGACGAGCACGGCCGCCGACTGGTCGTGCGCAACGGGTACCACGCGGCCCGGGAGGTGACCACTGCTGCGGGCGCGGTCCCGGTCAAGGCGCCGCGGGTCAACGACCAACGCGTCGACGAGACCACCGGTGAGCGGGCCCGGTTCTCCTCGGCGATCCTGCCGGCGTGGGCGCGCAAGTCCCCGCGGGTCGCGGAGGTGCTGCCGCTGCTGTACCTGCATGGCCTGTCCAGCAACGACTTCGGCCCCGCGCTGGAGCAGTTCCTCGGCTCGAAGGCCGGCCTGTCCGGGCCCACGATCACCCGGTTGACGACGCAGTGGCAGGACGAGGCCGCCGCGTTCGGCGCGCGGTCGTTGGCGGGGACCGACTACGTGTACATGTGGGTCGACGGGATCCACCTCAAGGTCAGGTTGACCCAGGACAAGGTGTGTCTGCTGGTGATGATCGGGGTCCGCGCCGACGGCTCGAAGGAGCTGATCGCCCTATCGGACGGGCACCGCGAGTCGTCGGAGTCATGGGCGGACCTGCTGCGTGACTGCAAACGCCGCGGGATGACCGCCCCCGTCCTCGCCGCCGGTGACGGTGCGCTCGGGTTCTGGAAAGCGCTGCGAGAGGTGTTCCCCGACACCCGGGAGCAGCGGTGCTGGTTCCACAAGATCGCGAACGTCCTGAACGCGCTGCCGAAGTCGGCCCAACCCGGCGCCAAGGCGGCGCTGGCGGAGATCTGGCAGGCCGAGGACCGTGAGCACGCCGCCCGCGCCGCGGCCGCGTTCGCGGCCGAGTACGGCCCGAAGTGGCCCAAGGCGGCCGCGAAGATCACCGACGACCTCGACGTGCTCCTGACGTTCTATGACTACCCGGCCGAGCACTGGATCCACCTGCGGACCACGAACCCGATCGAGTCGACCTTCGCGACCGTGAGGTTGCGGCAGCGGGTCACCAAGGGCCCGGGCTCGCGCGCTGCAGGGATCGCGATGGCATTCAAGCTCATCGAGTCCGCCCAAGCCCGCTGGCGTGTGGTCAACGCGCCTCATCTGGTCGCTCTGGTCCGGGCCGGCTCGGTGTTCGAGAGGGGCAAACTCGTCGAACGACCCGAGGACTCAGCCCCCGATCAGCACGTCGCCTGATACACCGATCCACAGGTCTTGACAATTACTCCGTCCGTTAGCTCGCCCGTGCCGACTGATCAACGGGCCAAAGGACGCGACCCCGGTCGGCGGCTGGAAGGCGATGATGGGTGTCCCGACGTCCTTGCCGGTCGGTGACAGCACCTCGTCGGTCTCCGCGCGGATCACCGAGTCGAACCCGGTGTCGTCCAACGCGTCGGACGGGGCCACCCCGGCACAGCCGAACGCCACGGCTCACCGGCGACTACCAGCCCAGGGCGGCGGCGGTCGCTGATCGGGGTTCGGGTTCGCCGGCCGCCTCAGCGAATGCCCGCAGGGCGGCGACCAGATCGCTGCGCTGCGCCTCGGGCATGGCGGTGACGATGCGGG
>JALYTU010000597.1 GCA_030854125.1 Actinomycetota bacterium
GCCGGCACATCCCCGAGAAGCGCGTTCCGACGATCGTTCCGGCGATCGCACGCCTGCGGACCGAGATCCCGGGGCTGCGGGGCCTGATCCTCGGCGACGGGCCCGAGCGAGGCGAGGTGAACCGGCGGGTTCGCGAACTGGGCCTGGAGCCCGTCATCGACGTCCCCGGGTTCGTGAGCACCGAGGCGGTGCAGGCGGCGATCGGACGAGCCCTGTGCCTGATCCTGCCCTCGCGGCGCGAGGGCTACGGTCTGGTCGTGGTCGAGGCCGCCGCGGCCGGGACGCCGAGCGTCGTCGTCGCCGCGCCCGATAATGCCGCCGTGGAGCTGATCGTGGAGGGCGAGAACGGATTCATCGCGGCCTCCGACGCCCCGGAGGACCTCGCCCGCGCCGTGCTTGCGGTCGCCGCCGGCGGGCGCGAGTTGCGTGAGTCGACCGCCGAGTGGTTTGTGCGTCACGCCGAACGCATGTCTCTCGGACGCTCGCTGGAGATCGTGCTCGGCGTCTACGGCCGCGACTTCGCCGCGCGCCGGTAGGCCGCCAGGGTTCCTTGCGCTGTTGCGCGCCAGCTGAAGCCGGCAGCGCGGCGCCGGCCGGCTGCGACCAGCCGGCGCGCCAGCTCTGAGTCGACGATCGCCCGCTCGATCGCTGCCGAGATGGCCGACTCGGATTCGGGATCGAAGACCAGGGCGGCGTCCCCGGCGACCTCGGCGAGCGCCCCTCGTCCCGAGCAGGCGACGGGCACCCCGCGGGCCATCGCCTCCAGCGCCGGCAGCCCGAAGCCCTCGGCCAGCGAGGGGAAGACGAAGCAGGTCGCCGCGGCGTAGAGGCCCTCGAGCTCCTCGGCGCTGACCCAGCCGAGCAGGCGGACGTCTTCGGCCACCCCGAGCGCGGCCGCGTGGGCGCGCAACTCCTGCTCGTGGGGGGTGGGATAGCCCGGCAGCACGAGCAGCGGCCGCCGGTCTGATGGGATGCGGGCGAGCGCCCCGATCAGGCGGATGAGGTTCTTGTGAGCGAGCTTGGCCGAGACGCTGAGCACGATCGGCCGCTGGTCTGCCCCCAAGCCCGCCCGCATTGCGGCCACCGTCACGGGCGTCGCCCGCGCCGGATGGCCGATACCGAGCGGCACCACCTCGACTCGGTCCGGATCGACGCCGAGCAGGCGCTGTAGGTCGTCGCGGGTACTGGCGGCGTCCACGATGATGCGATGCGAACGCCGGGCGGCGAGCGGGACGAGGACCCGCATGCCGAGCGCCCGCAGGCCCGGGTGGGCGTCGGGCACGATCCGGTAGATGAGGTCGTGGATGGTCACCACCCGCCGGAAGCGCCCCCAGCTCGGGGCCGTGCTGGCCAGGCTGTGCAGGAGCTCGACACCGGCCCGGCGCGCCAAGCCGGGAAGCAGCTGCTGCTCACCGCGCACCCATTCCAGCCGGTTGCTGGCTCTGACCGGGACGATCACCGACTCCACGAGATCCGACCACGGGCCCGGGGCGGCCGCCGCCTCGCGGTTGATGAAGGCGGTGAAGCGGTGTTCGGGAGCGGCCGCGACGAGCTCGGGGATGAGCTCGCGAGCGTAGGTCTCCATGCCGCCGGTCGCCCCAGGCACGAGATAGACGAGGTTAAGACCGATATGCACGCCCAAGCAGGCTATTGCTCCGCGCCTCTGCCAAGCTCCGGCGCGATGGCCCTCACGATCGGCATCGACGCGCGCGCGGCGACGGAGGTCCCCGCCGGCCGGGGTCGCGTCGTCCGCGAGTTGCTGCGCGCACTCGCCGCTCGCGATGATGCCCACCGCTACCTCTGCTACGCCCGCGAGCGGTGGTCCGTCCCGCTCGACGCCCGCTTCCAGTGGCGACTCAGTGGTGCCCGTGACCCCCTGTGGCACCTGCTCGAAACCCACCGCGCGAATCGGGAGTGCGACGTGTTCCTGGCGACCAACTCGTACCTGACCGCGATGCTCAGCCGTATCCCGACCGTGGCGATCATCTACGACTTGGTCGCGTTCGATGCGGCGATGGCCCCGAACCGCCGCTCGACGGTCATCGAGCGCCTCACCCTCGGTGGTGCCGTTCGTCGTGCCTCGAGGTTGTTGTGCATCTCCCGGACCACCGCGGACGCGCTCATCGCCCGCTATCCCGAGGCGCGGACCAGGACTGTCGTGGCGCCGTTGGGGGTTGCCCCGACGCTTGACGCGCCGGCTCCGGCCGAAGTTGCCCTACTGCCGCCGCCGGGGTTCGTGCTCGCGGTCGGGACGCTCGAGCCGCGCAAGAATCTGCCGCGGCTCGTGGAGGCCTTCGCGCGACTGCCTCCGGAACTGCAGGCCGTCCACCCGCTCGTCGTGGTCGGCGCCACGGGCTGGTCGGTCGGCCCCACGGTGTCCGCGCTGGCCGCGCTCGGCGATCGCTGCGTCCGCCTCGGGCACGTCTCCGATGCCACCCTAGCCGAGCTTTACCGCCGCTGCGGGCTGTTCTGCTATCCGTCGCTAGGTGAGGGTTTCGGGCTGCCGGTGCTCGAGGCGATGGCTGCCGGAGCCCCGGTGCTCACCTCTTCGGTCTCTTCGCTGCCGGAGATCGCCGGCGACGGCGCCTGCTTCGCCGACCCCAAGGACGTGGAAGCGATCAGCCGTGCGATGGAAACGCTGCTCACCGATGTGGATCGAGCCCGTTCAATCGCGCGGCGTGGTCAAGCGCGAGCCGGCGAGTTCTCCTGGGGCGCGTTCGCTGCCCGCACCCTTGCCACCTTGGACGCGGCTGCGGCTTCGTGAG
>JALYTU010000598.1 GCA_030854125.1 Actinomycetota bacterium
GGACCGGCACGCGGCGTGGAGTCAGGCGGCCGGCATCGACCACCGCCCAGAGCAGCACCAGCCAGGTCAGCGTCGCCATCGCGACATGGACCCAGACCATGTCGGTGGGTAGCCGCAGCTCGTACTGGACGCTGCCGATCAGCCCCTGTCCGGCGAGCAGGACGCCGAGCACGGTGAGCGGCTCCAGGGCGGACCCGCTGACCCCCTGGCGCCGGCGCAGCAGCCAGACGCCGATAACGACAACCCCGAACACCGCCGCGATCGTGGCGTGCTCGTGCACCACCCACTGCAGCGTGTCGGCGCCCTTGAAGGTGAGGCGGTGGATGCGCTGCCCCGGAGAGCCGCCCGCATGCGGGCCGGCCGCAGTGGCAGCGGTGCCCGCGATGATCGTCAGCGCGCCGAGCGGAGCCAGGATCCGGACTCCCCAGACGCCGAGTCGCTGATCTGAGCGAGGACGGTCCCCGGGCTCGTGACGCGCGCGCCAGGAGAGCGCAACGGCGGCGACGAGGATCAACATCGAGAGACTGAAGTGAGCCATGACAAAGCCGGGAGCGAGGTGCTCGCGAACGGTGAAGCCGCCGAGCACGGCCTGGGCGACGACTCCGAGCGGCAGCAGCAGCGAGATCAACAGCAGGTCACGGCGGTACGGACGCCGCGTGGCGGCCAGCACGACCGTGAACACCGTCAGCACACCGACCAGGCCCGACAGAGCCCGGTTGCCGAACTCGATCAGCGCATGGAAGGAGATCGGGGGCAACGCGTTGCCGTAGCACCGGGGCCAGTCCGGGCAGCCAAGACCCGATCCGGTGAGGCGAACGGCCGCTCCGGTGAGCACGATCAGGCTCAGCGCCACCAGCGTCACATCGGCGACGAGCCGGTACTGGGCCGGGGTCAGGGCGAGACGGTCACGCATCGGGCGCATAGTGAAACGGAAGCGTGGGCTGCAGTTGGGCCAGCGACGGAGCGCTGCGATCCCGTCCCGAAGCGATCAGCTCGAGTGGCTCGGGCCACTCGATCCCGACCGCGGGATCGTCGAACGCGAACCCTCCTTCCGTGGCCGGATCGTAGTAGGCCGACGTCTTGTAGGCGACGTCGGCGACCTCGGAGAGCACGCAGAAGCCATGGGCGAACCCGTCGGGCACGTAGACCTGCCGATGCTGGGCGTCGTCGAGCTCGAACGCCTCCCAGCGGCCAAACTGGGGCGATCCGAGCCGGATGTCGACCACGACGTCGAGGATCGCGCCGCGGACGCAGCGCACGAGCTTGGCCTGACCGGGCTGAAAATGCATCCCCCGCACGATGCCGCGGGCCGAGCGCGAGTGGTTGTCCTGAACCAGCGGTGTCTCGACGCCGAGCTCGGCAAAGACGTTCTCACGGTAGGCCTCGAGGAAGAACCCGCGCTCATCGCCGTGGACGGTCGGCGCCAGCAGCAGCGGCCCACTGAGCTCATTGGGCAGGCTCTCCATCGCGGTCAGATCGCCCAGCGCTCGCCCATCAGCACCGGGATCTCGCGTCCGTCTCGCGTCACGCCGGTGACGTCGAGCTCAGGGCCGCCGATCATGAAGTCGGTGTGGACGCCGCTGAGGTTGATCCGTCGCCGGCTGCCCTCGTCGTCAGTGAGCAGCCCGAAGCCACCGCCGATCGCGATGTGGCTGGCCGCGTTCTCGTCCAACAGCGTGTCGTGAAAGACCGTGCCGGTGGGCCCGATGCGGCCGCTGCGGTCCACGAGTGCGACCTCACCGACCCGGTTGGCGCCGTCGTCGCGCTCGACGAGCTCGCGCATCAGGTCGGCGCCCTCGTCGGCGTCCACCTCCACGGCGCGCCCGTCCGCAAAGCGCATCCGCAGACCGATCACGGCACGGCCGGAGACGAGCAGCGGCTTGGTCGAGGTGACATGGCCCTCGG
Source organism: Actinomycetota bacterium (assembly GCA_030854125.1). Classification (GTDB taxonomy): domain Bacteria; phylum Actinomycetota; class Thermoleophilia; order Solirubrobacterales; family Solirubrobacteraceae; genus Palsa-465. The sequence continues at coordinate 1,906 of JALYTU010000598.1, forward strand.
TCCGCTCCGGATCCGGGCTGGTGAACACCTCCTCGGTGGGGAGGTTGGGGATGTGCCGTCTTCCCCACTTGGTCTCGAAGTCGCCACCGGTCCAGCGCACCGCGGGCAACAGCCCGACCCTCAGATCGGTACCCGGCCCGGTGTAGTGCAGGGCATCGAGGTCAGCGTCCATCAGCTTGCCGGCCGCGCTCTTCAGCTCCTGCGCGCGCGCCGTCCAGGCCTGGGCGGGATCGGGCTCGTCCAGGCGGCAGACGTGGGCGATCTCGCCCCACAGGCGCTCCAGCGCGGCCGCGGCCTCGAGCTCGGGATGAACCAGCCGGGCCCAGGCGGCGTGGGGCCCGGGGACGATCGTCCAGCTGATCGCGCGATCGGCGATCACCTCCAGCCCCTCCTTGATCGCCACCGCGTCGCGGCCGATGCGGCCTGAGTCGACCCCGTCCAACAGGCCCGGAGCGGCCGGGCCGCTGAGGCTGATCATCGCGCCCTGCTCCTCGGCCAGGTCGCCCGGGCGTCGACGCACCCAGGGCAGGACCTTGCCCAAGGCCGCGTCCTGCGCGTGCTCGAGCCGGGCGAGGTACACGTGCGGATCGGCGTAGGAGACATCCACGAGGTGAGCGCCGGCGTCATAGGCGGCGGTCGCGACCGCCCGCGCCAGCGGCTCCTGGCCGAGTTTGGCATTGACGATCACCGTCTGACCGTCGGCGACGTTGGCGCCGACGGTGACGGCGAGCCTCGCGAGGGCCGAGGTCGAGTCGGGCATGGGTTCGAGCCTACCGATTGGGGTCCGCGCGTCGACTTCCCCGCGAAGGCCGGGCCGTCTGATCGAGATCGGCGCCGGATCAGCGATCAATCG
>JALYTU010000599.1 GCA_030854125.1 Actinomycetota bacterium
GTCCTGGTGAGCCCCGACTTGGGGGCGGTGAGGGTGCCGGGTGAGTAGGAGCCGTAGACGTGTAGGGCCTCGGTGTCGAAGTCGACGTCGCCCCAGCGCAGCGCTATCAGCTCACCCATCCGCAGGCCGGTGAAGGCCGCGGTGAGGAAGATCGCGCGGTCTTGGTCTGATGCGGCGCCGGTGGCGAGCTCCTCGATCTCCTCGGGTGAGTAGAAGTCGTACTGGTTGGGGTCGTAGCGCTCGCGGAGCTTGGCGACCTCGCGGGCGGGGTTGCGCAGCAGGCCGTGCGCCTTGATCGCGCGTTCGAGGATCGCGCCGAGCACGATCAGGCACTTGTTGGCTGTGCGGCGGCTGGCGCCGCGGTCGTCGAGGAGTTCGTCGCGCCACTGCTCGATGTCGTCGGGGGTGATCTTCTCGATGCGCTGGCCGCGGAAGGCGGGCAGCAGGTGGTGGTTGACGACCGAGCGGTTGTCCGATGTGGTGGAGGGCTTCCAGTCGCGGTCGCGTACGCCCCAGGCCAGCCACTCGTCGGCGATGACGTCGAAGGTGACGCCGATGCGTCGCTGCTCGCTCGCGCCGCGGCGGGCGTCGGTCAGCAGCGCTTGCAGCGCGGCCTCGGCGTCCTTCTTGCGCAGGTAGCCGGCGGGCGGCTCGCCCTTGTCCTCCCAGAGCAGCCCGAGGCGGTCTTGGTGCTGGTGGCCGGTGGCGTCGCGCCACGCCGCGTACCAGGTCGAGCGCAACTTGCCGCGGCGCAGGCGCAGGCTGCCGGACACCGATCGGGAGGCGACGGGGGAGGACGACGGCATGCCACGGATTGTACCGGAGGTGGAGGCGGTTTTTGTCGCGAGTTTTGTCGCCGAACAGCTTGACGCAACTGGGCGCAACTCGAAGAAAGCCCGCTAACTAGCTAGTTCTCGTAACCGTTCAGTCCTCCTGGTTGCCATAACAAGGATTCGTTGGCGTGGGCGCGAATCAGGGGGTGTGGAGCGAGCGGACGCGGAGGCGATCTATGACGGGGGGCGTGAGGCGTGTGTCGCGTTCTTGATGGGTTTGGTTGCGGGGCAGGAGCGGGCTGAGGAGCGGCTTCGCGCGCTTGAGGCGAAGGGTGCCGCGAACTCGGGTAATAGCTCGACTCCGCCGTCGGCGGACCGGCCGAAGACTCGTCAGCAGCGTCGTGGCGAGGCGCGCGCGAAGGCTAAGGAGTTGGCGGCCAGCGGCAGGGCGCCTCGTAAGGCGGGCGGCCAGGATGGTCACCGGGGCGTGGGGCGGGAGTTGTTGCCGGAGGAGGAGATCGATGAGGTCGTTGATCATTTCCCGAGCGAGTGCCGGGGTTGTCAGCGCGAGTTCACCGAGGGGGAGCGGGTCCCGCGTTGGGGTGCTGGGCGCCATCAGGTCGCCGAGTTGCCCGAAACGTGGGTGACCTATACCGAGCATCGCACGCATCGTTTGCGTTGCCCGGCGTGCAAGAAACGAACGCGAGCGGCCTTGGGCGTGATCGGGGAATCGGCGTTCGGGCCCAGGTTGCAGGCCACGGTCGTTACGTTGACGGTGCGTAACCGCGTGTCGCGCCGCGATCTGGGGGAACTCGCGGGCGAGCTTTTTCAGGTTGGCATTTCGATCGGCGCGGCGCAGGCGATCTGCGAGCGTGCGAGCGGTTTGCTCGCCGGTCCGTACGAGCACCTCACGGCCGGGGTACTTGGGTCTGCGGCGGTCAACGTTGACGAGACGGGCTGGTTCCGCCAGGGCAGCGAGCGCACGATGTGGACTGCCGCGACGCCCGAGGCCGCGATTTTCAAGATCGTTGCTGATCGTCATCGCGACCGCCTCGAAGAGCTGCTCGGCGCCGCGTTCGAAGGGATCGTGTGCAGCGATCGCTGGTGGGCCTATGACGTGATCGACCCCGAGCGCCGCCAGGCGTGCTGGAGCCACCTCGTCCGCGACTTTCGCCGCCACAGCGAAGGCCTCGCCAAACAACAAGTCTTCGGGCAGCAAGGCCTCGCTCTGACGAAGCGCCTCTTCGAGGTCTGGCACGCCCACACCGTCCACCAAGACCGCGACCGGCTCGCCAAGGAGATGCAGCCCGTCAAGGACGAACTGCGCGCGCTGCTCGAGGAGGCCGGCGAGAAAAGCACGCGCAACCGCAAACACCGCCGCTTCGCCAACAACCTGCTGAAGATCTGGCCCGCGCTCTGGACGTTCGTCACGACCCCGGGCGTCGAACCGACGAACAACGCCGCCGAACGCGCGCTACGCGGCCCCGTCATCGCACGCCGCCTCAGCCACGGCAACCAGTCCGACGACGGCGAACGCTTCACCGAACGAGCACTCTCCGCCTCGGTCACCTGCCGCCTCCAAGGACGCTCGCTCTACCACTACCTCAGCGAGCTCTTCACCGCCCACCAACACGGCGGCGCGTTACCCGTCCTGATCTGAGCAGCACCACCCCAGCCCGCCGGACTGAACGGTTACAAGAAGTCGCCGATTTGCAGGGCTTTCGACAGAGCCGGGGAGGGGACTAGAACCCCTGACCTATCGCCTACAAGGCACGCTGTGGTCTGGGCGGAAATCGTTGTTCTGCCTGGAAAACAGCACCTTTATGGTCGCTCGACGGAGTCTCCAAATCGGCCTATTTGGGCGGAAATCGGGTGGGTTAAGGCGAACGAGCCGTCCCGTTGGCCTTAACGATTGAGCGAGTCAAAGGCGAACGAGGTGCTTTTCGAGCCACGCGGTCGTGGTGTGGAGGGTCCAG
>JALYTU010000600.1 GCA_030854125.1 Actinomycetota bacterium
GACCCAGGCCGCCGGCGCCGCCTCGGTGAGCGCGCGCGAGGGTTGGATTGCGACGCTGCGCAGCGCCGAGGACGAGAAGCGCGCCGGCGAGCGCGCCGAGCTCGCCGATCCGCGGGCGCCGCTGCATCCGCTGCGGATCTACGGTGAGCTGGCCGGAATGCTGGACCGTGACGCGATCGTCGTGGGGGATGGGGGCGACTTCGTCTCCTACGCCGGCCGGGTCGTGGACTCCTACACGCCGGGCTGCTGGCTTGATCCGGGGCCGTTCGGCTGCCTGGGCGCCGGGCCCGGACAGGCGCTGGCCGCCAAGCTCGCCCACCCCGACCGTCAGGTCGTGCTGCTGCTCGGCGACGGCGCCTTCGGCTTCGCCGGCCTGGAGTTCGACACCCTCGCGCGCCACGGCGTGTCGGTGGTCGGCGTGATCGGCAACAACGGGATCTGGGCGCTGGAGAAGTACCCGATGGAGTTTCTCTACGGGTACTCGGTCGCTGCCGAGCTGCGGCCCCAGACCCGCTATGACTGCGTCGCCGAGGCGCTGGGCTGTCACGCTGAGCTGGTCGCAACGCCTGACGAGCTGCGCCCGGCGCTGGAGCGCGCCTTCGCCGCCGGCGGGCCTGCGCTGGTCAACGTGCTCACTGACCCGGGGGTCGCCTACCCGCGCCGGTCCAACCTGGCCTGAACATCTCCGGAAACGAAAAACCGCTCGCTTTGAGGGGCGCGGCTTTCGGCGCTTCACGCGTCGTTTCCGAGCGCGAGTGCGGCGCCGCGCAGGATGTCGTGGTCGGAGATCTCGATCGTCTCAAGGCCGAAGCGCCGCGCGACGGCCAGGAAGATCAGGCCGCCGGCGACGATCGTCGGCGCGCGATCCGGGTGCAGCCCCGCCACCTCGCGCCGCTCAGACAGCGGCATCGTGGCCAGCCGGGCGAGGATCTGCTCGCCCTCGGCTCGCGAGAGCTGATAGCCGTGGACCCGCGCGGGGTCGTAGGGGTCAAGACCCTGCGCAATCGCCGCCAGCGAGGTCGCGGTGCCGGCCACGCCGATCGCGCGGCCCACCCTGGCGGCCTGATCGTCGGGCACGGCGGCGGCGATGATCGCTTCCACGTCGGCGGTCAGCTCACGCTGGTCGGCCTCGGGCGGGGGGTCTGAGTGCAGGTGGCGCTCGGTCTGGCGCACCACGCCGGCCTGGGTGGAGACGTGGAAGCTGACCTCGCGCCCGGCGCCGATCACCATCTCGGTCGAGCCGCCGCCGATGTCGAACACGAGGGTGGGCGTCGCGTCGGCCAGGTCGCGCTCGCTCGTGGCGCCGAGAAAGGTCAGCCGGGCCTCCTCGTCGCCGCTGAGCACGTGGGGGGAGAAGCCAAAGCGCTCACCGACGCTGGCGGCAAACCGCTCGCCGTTTGCGGAGTCGCGCACGGCACTGGTCAGCACCGCGATCCGCGCGTCGGCCCCGTGGCGTGCGATCGCGGTCTCGTAGTCAGCCAGGGTCGCGTACACCCGCTGCATCGCGTCCTCGCGCAGCATCCCGTCATGGTCCACACCGGCCCCGAGCCGGGTCACCGTGCTGCGGCGCTCGAGTTCGGCGTCGACCCGCCCGTCGCTGACCTGCGCCACGAGCAGCCGGGTCGAGTTCGAGCCGATATCGACGACGGCGACGGTGGCCATCAGCGGATCTCTCCGGTCAGCCCCACTAGCGCACCCCGTGGGGCATCGGCTCGCCGGCCAGCGCGGCCAGCAGATTGTCGACTGCGAGCTCGGCCATCGTCTGACGGGTGGCGATCGTCGCCGAGCCGATGTGGGGCACGACGATCAGGTTGGGCGCGGTCAGCAGGGGATCGCCGGCGCCCAGCGGCTCGGGGTCGGTTACGTCCAGCGCGGCCCCGGCGATCTCACCCGCCCGCAGCGCCTCACGCAGCGCGACCTGGTCGACGATCGGCCCGCGCGCGGTATTGACGAGGATTGCGGTTGGTTTCATCTCGATCAGGGCGGCCTCGTCGATCAGATGGTGGGTTTCGGGAGTCAGCGGGCAGTGCAGCGAGATGAAGTCCGAACGGGCGAGCAACTGCAGGAAGGTGACGCCGCCGCGGCCGGTGTGGATGACCTCCATCTCAAAGCCGGCCGCGCGGGCGGCGACAGCCCGGCCGATCCGGCCCATCCCGACGATCCCCAGCGTCGCCCCGTGCACGTCGCGTCCGAGGTAGGCGCCCGGCTCCCAGGTCCGCCATCGCCCCGCGCGCACCGAGGCCTCGGCGGCGGGCAGGCCGCGGGCGGCGGCGAGCAGCAGCGCGAAGGCGAGATCCGCGGTCGCGTCGGTGAGCACGTCGGGGGTATTGCCGACCGCGATGCCGCGGGCGCGGGTCGCCACGAGGTCGATGTTGTCATAGCCGACCGCGTAGTTGGCGATCGCTGACAGCTCGGGACAGGCGTCCAGCAGAGCAGTGTCGACGTGGTCGGTGAGCATGCTCAGCAGTCCGTGGGCGGGGGCGGCCTGCGCCGCAAGCTGGACCGGCGTCGGCGGCTCATCCTCGGGCCAGACCTCCACCTCGTGCTCCGCGCGCAGGCGCTCAAGCGCCGGTCCCGGCAGCGCGCGAGTGACAAAACAGCGGGCCACGGCCCGAGCCTAGTGCAACCTTTCGAGAGTGGCTTGTCATTCGAGCAGGTCCCCGGCGCAGCACGTCGGCCCGGGAGTGCCGCCGGACTCGGTGCTCAGGCCAGCTCGGGCTCGGCCTCGGCGGCCGGGGACTGCGGACG
>JALYTU010000058.1 GCA_030854125.1 Actinomycetota bacterium
CGAGATCAAGCCGGCGCTTACCGAGCGAGGAATCGCTTACCTACAACTCAAGGACTGAACTCCTCGCCGACGAGCGGCCAGTTTGCAACCGCCACTGCTGTCACGAATGACCGCCGAGCAGGCGCGGAGATCCGTCGGACCAGGCTTCCCCTCCGTCGCCCGACCGGGTCTGTGCTTGCCGCTTCCGCTTCGGGATCTGGCTGGACCAAAGCGGAAGAGCCGACGTGTCCCACGGTGCCGGATCTCGTGGCTCGTCCTTTGTGAAACGGGGAGTCTGGTTCGGACGGCGAGGGTGCAGCGGTTGGGAAGGTCGTCGTCTCGGTGGTTCTTGTGGATCATCCGTGCATGGATCTGGCACGCTGGGCACCGATGTCGCCTTTCGATGCTGAGGTCTATCTGCGCCGGTTGGGCGAGCGGCTGCTTGATGATGCTGATCAGCAGCAGCCCGGTCATCGGTCAGCCCTTCGGGGTGCCGCTGCCGCGTTGGTCGGCGCGGGCGCGATTGCCGCTGATCAGGCGTGGCGGGTGATCGATGATTACGCGACCGCGACCCACATCCGGTCTGGCAAGCCGGGTTTTGTTCATTCCGACCGGCAGCTCCGTCGCCGCGAGGCCGACGGCCTCATGCCGCGGCAGTTCAGGGTGATCGACCAAGAGATCCGGGTCGGTGAGCATCAGGTGCTGGTGCGTGACCTTGCGATCACCGCTGACGGGAGCACGCTGCAGTACCGCCGCTACCTGGACGCTCCGGGCTCAGTCGCATGGTTGGTTAGACGGCCGGGCGGTTTCCCGTGGAATGTCACGCCCCCCGTGATCATTGACTCCGACGGTCATCGGCCCGCGGTCCGGTTTGGTGACGGTGGCCGAGACGGCGAAGGTTACGCGGACGGGGAGCTGCAATTGCGCGGAACGATCGCCCCGGAGGCGGCGTGGCTTGAGATCGACGGCACCCGCGTCGATCTTCACGGTCACACGGCGCGCTGGGAGGTCGGCATCGAGGCGCTCGAGGATCAAAGTCCGGTACAGCGGTTTCTCTGGCGACACCTCGCCGCGGCCGGTCTACGGTCCGGCGTTACCACCGATCTGGAGCCTCTGATCCAGGCGCTGATTGCCGCGGGTTCGCTTGAGGACGGGTCGCTGCTGTTAGGGGACCTGCGGGCGGTCACAGCCCGGATGCCGCGTCGTCCGCTCCATCAGCGCCGAATAACGCGTGCGTCCGCACCCGGTGTGGTCAAGCCGTGGGGATCGCTGCTGGACCGTGAGGGAGCGGACGATGGTCCGGAGTGGACGCTGGTTCTCGGCGCGGTGGCACCGTCGTGTGACGGGGTCCAGTTTGCCGCGAACTCGATCACCTCTGACCTGGCCGGTTTCAAGATCGAGTTCGAGGTCACCCCCAACGTGATCGGCGTCAGCGCTCTCGACGAGCTGCCGGTCGCCTGGTGGGCGCGTGATGAGCTTGAGAATCGCTATCTCGGGGTCCCGACGCTCTGGGGCGGCTGCGAGGACGACAGGTCGCAGGGGACGATGCGGTACTGGCCGGCGCTGGATCCACGCGCCACGCGCCTTGACCTGCTCATGTGCGTCGAGTCCCACCAAGCGGTCGTCTCAGTCTCACTCCCAGAAGGCTCGCAGACCAGCCGATGAGTCAGTGGTGGACCGGTATCCCGGCGGCCGAAGTCACGGTCTCATGCGGCGGGGACACCCACACCGTGCGTTGGGAGTCCGGTGAGCTGATCGCCGTCGACCACGGTGACCCAAAGGGTGAGGTCACGCTTTCCGCGCTGGCCGGCGAGACCGTCCCCTGCCTTGAGCTGCTGCGCACATGGTCTCGACGGCGCGACGATCCCCACGTGCTCACGCTGGCCTCCCGCGGACCGACCGACCCCCTCAACATCAACGTCAACGGACTCAGATTTCACTACGGCGGGCGGCGCCGGCAGACCGAAGAGCAGACCTTGCGGCTGCTCGCGGCCGATGGCCGCCTGCCCGACCGGCTGCAGGCCACCACCGCCGCGATCTGGACCCGACGCATACAGACCGGACACGCCGCGCTGCAGACCGCCCGGCCCCAGCTGGAGGCCGCGCTCTACGGACGGGCACTCAGAACACTTCGCGCATGGCTCGGCGAGCCCCGGCTCGCGATCCAGCTCACCATGATCGGACCCCTTGACGAGCGCAAGATCGTCCGCACCGCAAACGGGGTCGATGTCTCGCTGCCGTTCAGCTGGCTATCCGACGTCTGGACGCGAGGACTTGCCGTCACCCTCGGCCGGCTCTGCATCGCCGCTGAAACCACCGACGGGTCCAATTGGACCCTGCACACCCTCGGCTCCGACCTCGCCGTGCTCACCCAGCTCACGATCGCCACCCGTTGACAGGGGCTGCGCCGCAACGACTGGCACTGACCCGCGTCCGAGCTCCCGGCCGTCCCCTCCTCATCGACCGATCACACTGCCGCATCGTCGCGTTTGGGGCGGCGAACGCATCGCTTCCGCTTTGGCCAGCGTCGCAAGGGCGGCGGTGGACCCGGCAGGCCTCGCGTGATCCTGATCGAGCGCAGCGAGATCAACAGCGAGAGCCGGCGAACGCCGGCGGTCTCAATCGTGCGCGCAGCTGCCACGCTGAACCCCGTCCTCGCTTCGCTGCCGTCGTTGGCCCGGAGCACCACGGCCGCGAAGTCTGAGGGTTGCGGCCCGAGCGATCCTGCGGCTGGCCGACAGCGGACCAAGACGGAATCACGCCTAGGATCTCGACGCCGGTGCCTGGCATCTCATGCTCGCGCGCGATCAAAGCAATCGTCAGCCGACGCGAGCTCCCAGAGGCGTAGGTCAACGAACCTGCCGAGGTGATCCACGCCCCCGGCAGCAACGATGGACCAGACACGGCAGACAGCGCGATGCCCCGGGGCCATCTATTCGGCCCGCGAGCCCTCTCGAGAGGTATCGTTTCTGTCATGACGCGGCTTGAGCGCATTTCGTCGGATTCAGAGGTCTGTCACGGGCAACCAACCATTCGAGGGCTGCGCTACACCGTCGAGAACCTGCTCGAGCTGCTCTCGGCAGGTATGACGATCGACGAGGTGCTCGCCGACTACCCAGACCTGGAGCGCGACGACGTCCTCGCCGCGTTGGAGTTCGGGGCCCTTGCGGCGGGACGACGCCGCGTAGTGCCGCTGTCCGCGGCGTGAAGTTCCTGATCGACGCGCAGCTGCCGATCCGGCTCGCGGAGTTCCTGAACCGAGCAGGGCACGATGCGGTTCACACGATTGGGTTGCCTGATGGGAATCGGTCTACCGACAATCGGATCGCGCGACTCGCAGACGCTGAGGGCCGCGTCGTGGTCACAAAGGATCGGGACTTCCGCGATGGTCACCTGCTCGCGCGCTCGCCGCGTCAGCTGCTCGTCGTCGCCACCGGCAACATCACCAACGGGGCGCTCTTGGCGGTGTTCGAACTGCACCTCGACGCGATCGTCGCCGCGCTCGCCGAGGCCGACTTCGTTGAGTTGTCCGAAGCCGCGCTCGCGCTCGGAGGACGCCGGGAAGACCCCGGCAGCTGACCCGCCGGGGCGGGATCGAAAAACCGTCCGCGGACCTGAATGGTGAGACCGCCAACGCGTCCCGCTCAATTGCACCTTTAAGGCCTCCAAGGTGCCAAACAGGGCCGAAATGGGCCGAAATGGACCGAAATTCGCGCCTCGCTATGTTCCCATAAACCTACATTTACCAGGACTTTTAGTCACGAACCGGTAAAGTGCAGTAACGCTTCACACGCGAGAGGTCGGTGGTTCGAAACCACCCGTGCCCATCACGAAAGCCCTGGAAATCGGGCCGGTTTTGCGTGTGATGAGGCGTTCAGTGCGGTCGGAGGTGGTCTACAAGCTGGTCCACAGATCGGATTTGTGGATCAGGGCGGTCCAGCACACCGACAACGGGTGCGCGCAGACGCTCGGCAAACGCGTCACTTGGAGCCGCAGAGGCCGCTTGGAAAACACGCGAGAGGCCTTTGATGTCGAAACCGCCGCTACTGACCGGTCCAGATCGGTAGTTAGGGTCGGGCTAAACCGGTAGGATCATCGCCTGCCTGGATCCGATTACACGCCTCGCCTGATCGACGGACGACTTGAGCGACTGTTCGCGCAGCTCCCGGCGATCTTCGTGACCGGTCCGCGCGCAACGGGCAAGACGACGAGCGCCGAGCGGCACTCCCAGACGATCGTGCGCCTCGACCGCGCAGCCGAAGCTGTCGCTTTCGAAGCCGACCCGGACGCCGCGCTACGTGCCCAGCGAGAGCCGGTGCTGCTCGACGAGTGGCAGGCCGTGCCGGGTGTCCTCGGGGCGGTTAAACGCGCTGTCGATGCCGATCCCAGCCCCGGCCGGTTCCTGTTGACCGGCAGCGTCCGAGGCGACATCGACGCTGAAACGTGGCCAGGGACCGGACGGCTGGTGCGGCTGCGGATGTTCGGCTCAGCGAACGCGAACTCGCCGCGCGAATCTCCGGGGCGACGTTCCTCGAGAGGCTCCGCACCGGAGACCTCGACGCGTTCATGCTTCCTTCCGACCGGCCCGATCTCCGCGGCTAAGTCGAGCTCGCGCTGCGCGGCGGCTACCCCGAGCCAGCCCTCCGACTCACCGGCGACGCACGCGAGGCCTGGCTGGACGGCTACCTCGAGCAGCTACTCACCCGCGACGCGGAGGGCATCGCCGGCCACCGAGATCCATTTCGCCTTCGCCGCTACTTCGAGGCCACCGCGCTCAGCACCGCCGGCCAGCCCGAGCACAAGACGCTCTACGACGCGGCCCAGATCAACCGAAAGACCGCGATCGCCTACGACACCCTGCTCACGAACCTGTTGGTGCTCGAACTCGTCCCCGCCTGGGCAAGCAACCGCCTGACCCGGCTGATCAAGACCCCGAAGCGCTACCTCGTCGACCCGGCCCTCGCCGGCGCTGCACCGCGGCCACCGCGGGACTGGGAGGTTGCGCATTCCATACGCTCCAAGCCCCCGACTCGCTCGAATGAGGAGCGGACCCGCATGTCCCAGTGCCGAACCTCGCGCTCTAGCTGGCAAGCCCGCGGCTCGGCGCGGCGCGTTCCAGCGCCGCGGTGCAGCGTGTCAGCAGATTGAGCAGCTGGCGGTGCTCGAACTCGCTCAGGTCGTTCACCGCCACGCTCTCGAGGCGGCGTACGAGCCGGCGGGCTTTGGTTATGAGCGTTTTTCCGCTGGGTGTCAGGTCGGCGTTGAGCACCCTGAGGTTGGTCGTGCTGATAGTCCGTTTGATCAACTCCGCCTGCTCGAGCTGAAGGACGAGGGCATTCATCGTCTGCGGGGTCACGAGGGCACGTCTTGCCAACTCGGCGGATGAGGCTCCGGGGGCCCGCTCGAGCGCTCTGAGCGTCGAGTACTGAGGGATCGTCAGGCCTAGGTCTCCAAGTGGTCCTTCCAGGTTCTTGCGCCACGCCAACTCGGCGACGCGCAGCTCGTATCCGAGCTGATGCTGGTCGCTCATAAAGGTGAGCATAGACAGTTTGCCTGATATCAGTCAACCTGATATGATCGCAGGATGCCTGATAAAGTACATTTCGGCGCTATGGGGAGCGCTCCGGCGGCGCTCTGGCTCCTATGACTCAGCGGCGCCCATCTCAGCTCGAGGCGACCATCGACGCGCTTGAGGTCTCGGCCTACAAGATCCCCACCGACTGCCGGGAGTCCGACGGCACGGCGGAGTGGGATGCGACGACGATCGTGGTGGTGGAGGCTCGCGGCGGCGGGCTAACAGGCCTGGGCTGGACCTACGGAGACGTGGCCAGCGCCACCGTCATCGACTCCACACTGGGAGAGCTGGTGCGCGGGCGCGATGCGATGCGCGTCGGTGCGGCTTGGCGGGCGATGGTCGCCGCCTGCCGCAACCTGGGCCGTCCGGGAGTGGCCTCGATGGCGATCGCTGCCGTCGACACCGCGCTGTGGGATCTCAAGGCCCGACTGCTCGACCTACCACTGGCGACGCTGCTGGATGTGGTTCGCGATCAGGTTCCGGTGTATGGCTCAGGGGGCTTTACCTCCTACCCCGACGACCGTCTGGCCGAGCAACTCGGCGGGTGGGCCGCGCAGGGCATTTCACGCGTGAAAATGAAGGTGGGGCGAGATCCCAGCTGCGATCTTGAGCGTGTGCGCGTAGCGCGTGATGCGGTCGGTCCGAGCGCAGAGCTTTATGTCGACGCCAACGGCGCGCTGAGCCGGATGCAGGCGCTGTGGTTTGCCAACCGATACGCCGAGGAGTCCGGCGTCAGCTGGTTTGAGGAACCTGTTTCTTCGGACGACTTGGAGGGGCTGCGGCTGTTGCGGGATCGGGCGCCGGCCGGGATGGACATTGCCGCGGGCGAGTACGGCTACAAGCTCGATTACTTCGAGAAGATGCTCGCCGCTGGGGCCGTCACATGCCTGCAGGCGGACGTCACACGGTGCGAGGGGATCACGGGCTTCCTGCGCGTGGCGGCGCTGTGCCAGGCACGGTCGCTTGAGCTCTCGGCCCACTGCGGCCCGTCGATCCACGCGCATCCCTGCTGCGCGGTTCAGTCGTTTCGCCACCTGGAGTACTTCCACGACCATGCGCGGCTGGAGCGGATGCTCTTCGACGGCGTTCTGGAGCCCAAGGACGGAGCGCTGCATCCCGATTTCAGCCGCCCGGGCAATGGACTCGAGTTCAAGCGCGTCGACGCCGAACGCTATGCAGTCTGACCAACGAAAGGGACGAATGGGAATCCTGGCGAGGAAGCACGGCGGACGACGCCCGAGCGAGCACTTCATCGACCGCGCGGTGTCGAACATCGAGCACGGGCGATTTGAACGATCGCTGTCGGGGGTGACCGCGTTCGCTGCCGCGGTGACTACGGCGGAGATCTATCTCGAGCATTACCGCGCGAGCTTCGGGAACAAGATGATGTGGAGCCCGATCATCGTTACCCCGCCGGTAATGGTGGCTGGGATCGGTGGCGTGTTCAGTCGCAAGTGGGCCAAGACCTACCTGCCGATCACGGCGCTGATCTACACCGCCAACGGGCTGCTGGGCGAGTACTACCACGCCCGCGGCGTCGCTCGCAGGCCCGGCGGTTTCCAGCAGGCCAGTTACAACCTGGCCATGGGGCCGCCGATCATGGCTCCGGGGCTGATGACGATCGTCGGCATGTTGGGCGTGCTGGCCGCGTTGCTGCGCCGGGAGGACTGACTCAGGTGGCCGACCGTGACCTGACCAAGCCTGACCACCTGCCCAAGCTGCGCGAGGGCGGCGAGCCGCGCCATCCAAGCTGGCTGCCGCGCCAACGTCAAGGCATCACCCCGCAGATGATCGGCCGCTACCCCGATTACGACGTGCTCGCTAACTCAGAGAACTGGGACGACGCGACCCGGAGCGTGGTTGAGGGTCGCCTGCAGGCGCCGGATGCGCTGCGCTTCTTCAGCGCCGAGCAGGAGCCGACGCTGCGCGCCTTTTGCGATGTCACCACCGCCCAGGACACTGATCCACGGGTGCCGGTGGCCGAGATGGTCGACGACAAGCTGGCCTCCGGCCGCATGGACGGCTTTCGCTACGCCAACATGCCGCGCGATCCCGGCACCTGGCAGCTGGTGCTGCGCGGGCTCGACGAGACGGCCAAGGAGCGGTACGGGGCCGAAAGCTTCGCCGCCTGTGACGCCTCCTCACGCGAGGCGATCGTCACCGCGCTCTCAAAGGGCGAACTGAGCGGCGGGGCCTGGGACGAGCTCGATGTCAGCCGCGCATGGTCGGTCTGCATGCGCGCGATCCTGGCTGCCTTCTACTCACATCCGTGGGCGTGGAACGAGATCGGCTACGGAGGGCCGGCCTATCCGCAGGGCTACATGCGCCTGGGCCCGGTGAGCACGCTCGAGCCCCATGAGCGCCCGGGCGCCACGGCCGAGGATCCGGTGCGCGTCGTGTCGGAGCTGCAGCCATGATCCGCGGACTGCTCAAGGGCTCCATCGGGCCCAAGTCCAACGACTCGCGGTTCCTGCTCGACGTCCATCGCCGTGACATGCCGGGCCAGGACACGATGGCTCGCTACCAGGACTCCGACGAGGTCGACCTCGTAATCGTGGGTGCTGGCGCCGGAGGCTCGGTCCTCGCGCAACGCCTCGCGCGGAAGGGGTGGCGGATCGTGATTATCGAAGCGGGCCCGTTCTGGCATCCCGACGAGGACTGGGTCTCCGACGAGGCGGGCTCGCACCCGCTGTACTGGACGCAGGAGCGGGTTATCGGCGGCGAGGATCCGATCGAGATGGGCAAGAACAACTCAGGTCGCGGCGTGGGCGGCTCGATGGTCCACTATGCGGGCTACTGCCCGCGCTTTCACCCCTCGGACTTCGAAACCCTAACCCGCGACGGCGTCGGCGTTGACTGGCCGATCTCCTACTGGGAGCTGAAGCCCCACTACGAGGAAGTCGAGCGCGAGCTGCCGGTGGCCGGCCAGGACTGGCCCTGGGGAGATCCCCACCGCTACCCGTTCTCACCGCATCCCATCAGCGCTGCCGCATCGACCCTGTGGCGGGGCGCGATCGAGCTGGGCATCGAGATGCGCGTCGGGCCGGTGGGGATCGTCAACGGGACCTTCGGCAACCGTCCGCACTGCATCTACCGGGGCTACTGCCTGCAGGGGTGCAAGGTCAACGCCAAGGCCAGCCCGTACGTCACCCACCTGCCCGATGCGATCGCCCACGGGGTGGAGATCCGGGCCGACAGCATGGCCGTGCGCGTCGAAATCGACGAGTCCAGCGGGCGCGCGACAGGAGTCACCTACGTGAGCGAGTCAGACGGGATAGAGCGCCAGCAACGGGCGCGAATGGTGGCGCTGGCGTGCTACTCGATCGAAACCCCCCGGCTGCTGCTGAACTCGACCTCCAAGCGCTTTCCCAACGGGCTGGGCAACGGCGAGGATCAGGTCGGGCGCTACGTGATGGTCCAGGGTGCCGCACAGACGGCGGGGCGCTACCCCGAGGAGCTGCGGATGTACAAGGGACCTCCGCCCGAGGTCTCCTCAGAGCAGTTCTATGAGACCGACCCGAGCCGGGGCTTCGCGCGCGGGTTCTCGATTCAGACCGTCTCGCCACTGCCGATCGGCTGGGCCGAGCATGTGCTGGCCGACGGCCACTGGGGCCGCGCGATGCGCGAGTACATGCGCGACTACAACCACTGGTCGACGATCGGTGTGCTCAACGAGCTGCTGCCCTACCCCGACAACCGCGTCACCCTGGCCGACGACACCGACCCCTACGGGATGCCGGTGGCCCGCTTCGACTACACGCACTCCGCAAACGATAAGGCCAACATGGAGTACTCGACCCCGGTGATCACCGACATCCTCAAGGC
>JALYTU010000601.1 GCA_030854125.1 Actinomycetota bacterium
CTCCAAGAGCACGTCCCGGCTCCGCTGCGCGACCACAGTGATAGGCGGTTCAGCCCTCACGGGACGCCTCGGCTGGCCGGGGTCGCTGGGCTGCCGGCCACCGAGACTACGTCCGCCGGTGAGCTGGTCAGCTCACCGGTGAATCCTCGATCGCGGTGTTCCATGGGCTGGATCCACAACTCGTCGACGAGGATCCTCACCGTCGCCAGGATCGGGACGGCGACGATCAGCCCGGCGAACCCGAACAGCCGATCGACCGCCACGACCCCGACGGCCACCACGGCCGGATGCAGCTCGACGGTCCGCGCGACGACGAGCGGCTGGATGATGTTGCTCTCCACCTGGTGAGCGACGAGGTAGATGATCGCGACGATCAGCGCCTTGCCCGGGGAGATCGTCAGGGCGTAGAGGATCGGCGGGATCGAACTGAGGAGCGCCCCGAAATAGGGAATTATCATCGCGACCGCGGTGAAGACCGCGAAGAAGGCGGCGAAATCGAGGCCGACGATCCGCAGCCCGAGATACGTGACCCCGCCGAGCACGGCCATGCCGATCATCAGGCCACGAAGCCAACCGAGGTAGGCCACCCGCAGACGAGACAGGATGTGCTCGGTTTTGGGGCGCCTCGCCGGAGGGGCCAGGCTGACAAAGCCGGCGGCGAGGGGCTTGGGATCGATGGCCGTGTAGAGCGCGGTGAGCAGGACGACGATCACCGTGGCGAGCCCCGCGACCACCCCCGCGCCAACCGAGGTCAGCGGCCCGAGGAGTTTCGTGGGATGCTGAGTGTAGGTGTTGACGAAATGCTGTATCTGCTGACCGATCCGAGTTGGGGAGGTCCCGGTCAGACGCCCGAGCCGGTGGCGCAGAGCGTCGACGATGCTCGGCAGCGAGTTGGCGAACTGGTTGATCTCCTGGCTGAAGATCGGAACGATCAGGGCGATCACGCCGCCCAGCGCCCCGAGTCCGAGCAGCAGGCCGAGCGTTGCGCCTATCCCGCGGGGAACGCCGATCCGCTGCAGGGCGCTGGCGAAGGCCGACAGCGGCAGGGCGATGATCACCACAATCAGCACTGCGAGGACCAGCGTGACGATCTGCTTGAAGATCAGGCCGGCCACCGCGAGGCCGAACGCGAGCAGAACCGCGCGATACAGCGTCGCCGGAGTGATCGTCGAGCTGCCCATCCCACCCTTGCCTGCCCGCCGGAGCTGATTTTCACGCCTCCCGTCGTCAACGGCCAGCGTTTGCGGGCCGGCATAGCCGGCTCGCGTCGGGGAAGATGACCGCGGTCGTCGCCTATCGTGCGGTCGGGCTGGCCGCTGCCCTGATCGTCGGGGCTCTCGTCGCGCAGCAGTTGATGACACTGTTGCTCGCGGTTACCGTGACGATCATCCTGTCACTGCCGCTCTCTGCTGCGGCCTCGCTGGCGCAGCGGCGCGGCGCGCCTCGTGCCCTGGGCGCCCTTGGCGCGCTGGTGGCCGGTCTTGGCGCCGTGATCGGCCTGGGACTTGCGGTGCTCCCGACGTTCGTGAGCCAGGTTAAGCAGTTCACCGACCGTCTGCCGAGCATCCTCGCCCAAGGCGACCATTATCTCCACGGTTTGGGCATGAACTCGCGCGGCCTCTCGTCGCAGCTGCGCAGAATCGTGCAGGGGTACACGAACCATCCCTTCCGGCTCGCCGGTCCCATCGAGCGGTTCAGCCTGACCGCCCTCGGCGTCGCCGTCCCGCTGGTCCTGATCGTGCTCGCCGCGTTCCTGATCGCCGTCAACCCCGCCGTGCTCGTCGACAACTTTCTGCGGTTGCTGCCGGCGGCCCGTCACGGCCGGGCCCGCGACGTCTTGGGGCGCATCCGTACGGCATGGCTCGGATGGATGACCGCGGTCGGAATCGACATGCTCGTGCTCGGGGGATTGCTGTTCGCCGGGATGCAGATCATCGGGCTCAACTTCGCGATCGGCTTCGCGGTGTTCTCGGCGTTCATGACCGTGATCCCAAACTACGGCTCGGTGATCAGCGCCGTCCCTCCGATCCTCTACGCGTTCGCCCAGTCTCCCGGCAAGGCGCTGCTGGTCCTGATCGTCTACCTGGTCGTGAACCAGATCGAGGGAAACCTGATCCTCCCGCTGATCATGGCTCGGACCGTGAACCTGCACCCCGCGGTGGTGACGGTCGGCCTGCTGGTCATGGGAGCGCTGTTCGGTCTGGTGGGCGTGCTGATTGCGATTCCATTGCTCTCGCTCACGATGATTCTCGTGCAGGCGTTGTGGATCGAGCCGCAGGAGGCGCGCAGTGGACTCCCGGCCAAAGATCGCGCCGCCGGAACGGCCTCAACTACCATGAACCTCTAAGCGGGGTCTATCGGAAGCGTTTCACACAGTGCCGACGGCGTCTCCATGCAGGTCAGCCGTTCGGTTCGGGACCGACGGCGGCGGCGGGCGGCCCAGGCGTTTGAAGCGAAGTACCGCTACCGGATTCGAACTTGGCGACCGCCTCCCGGATCTGCCGTGTTTACGGGCGATTCATCGTGTTACCAGGGATTCCCTCGAAGGCCGCTTACCGCTTGGGACCGCTCAGAACCGCTCCAAACCGACCCTCACTGGCAGTCAACTGGCATTCGCTTAGCGCGCTGGGACTGCTCTGAGCTTCTGCGGCGTCTTGCGAGCCGCACCGCGGCGGGGATAGGCTCGCACCCCGACCAACTGGTTCATACGACCGAGGGAGTGCGAATGGCTGGAGAGCAGAACGT
>JALYTU010000602.1 GCA_030854125.1 Actinomycetota bacterium
GAGTAGGCGAGCAGGCCCGAGACCCCGAGGGCGATGAAGATGCCCCATTCGATCCCCGAGGTGGTCACGAACAGGCCGTGGCCGTCGGTGCCGGACTTGTCGAACATCCGCCAGATGATCAGCACTCCCGTCCAGAAGCCGGCGCCGGTGATCACGCCGCCATCTCCACCCGGGACGTGGAAGGCGCGGCCCTCGGCTCGAGCGAAGAGGAGCGTGAGCACGGCCAGCGAGACCAGCAGCACCGCTGCCTCGACGAACGAGAACGCCGCCCAGCCGGTCAGGGTCGCACTGGGCAGCGCGGTCCTGGCGCCGAACCCGGTGGGGATCACCGTCT
Organism: Actinomycetota bacterium; assembly: GCA_030854125.1. Taxonomy (GTDB): domain Bacteria; phylum Actinomycetota; class Thermoleophilia; order Solirubrobacterales; family Solirubrobacteraceae; genus Palsa-465. The sequence continues at coordinate 335 of JALYTU010000602.1, forward strand.
CCTGGTACCAGGGCAGAAATAGGGTTGCGAACAGTCCCGCCGCGGCGCCGGTGGCGAGCTTGCGCTCGGGTGGCAGCGCGCGCCACGCGAGGCGGAGCCTGCCCCCCGCCGAGCGCGGGGCCCGGCTGGTTGTGCTGCCGGACTCGGCCACCGCTCGATTGTAGGACTCCGGGCGGAGGGCGATGCGACCTCTCAGAGGATCGGGATGTCCTGGACGTCGGCGCGGCGACGGGGCCGGCGTTCGGTGCGCTCCAGGTACCAGTCGATCAGCGCCCGCAGGGCGAGCAGCAGGTCGCGCAGGGCTTCGCCGAGCCGGCGCTGCAGCTCCGGCGGGATCCGTTCCCGCAGGGAGAGGATCGCCTCGAGCAGGCGCTCGAGCTCACCCCGGGTGGCCCGGTCAGCGGCCGGATCGGGGTCGGGTGGCTGCCAGCCCGCGGGGGGCGGACGGCGGATTGCCGCCGCGGCGGCCTCGGCGATCAGCCGCTCCGCCACTTCGGAGGCACGATCCAGGCGTTCCTCCAGGCGGCCGAGCAGTTCATCACCGACCGGCCCTCCCGGCTCGGAGCGGTCAGCCATCGAAGCGCACCTCCAGGGCGCCGTCCTCGAAGGTCGCCGCGGCGGGGCTATAGCCGGCCATCGCGGGCGGGAGCATGATCGTGCGCTTGTGGCCGTTGACGGCGATGATCAGCTCCAGGCCGATCTTCTTGAGCGAAATCGCGCCCTTGTCGACGAACGGCAGCGTCAGGCGCAGGCGGGCGCCGTCGGCGTCGACGTCGAGCTGCTGGGTCACCGAGTCATGCAGGACGGCCGCAGGGTCATGCTCGGTGAACAGGGCCTCGGCGAGTCGGTCGAGCATGCCGGGCCCGACGACCTCCTGCTCGAAGTACGGCGCGCGCAGGACGGGGACCGGCGCGAACGCGGAGTCCACGAGCTCCAGGTGCTCCCCCTGGACCCGCCGCCAGGCCGCGAAATAGTCCCCCACCCCGGCCGGGAAGAGCCGGTTGACGATCACCGCGTCGGTCAGATAGCCGTACAGGTTGAGGTACGTGAAGGTCCGCATCGCCTCCCCGATCACCATCTTGTCGGGGTTCATGACCAGCCGGATCGTGCAGCGCTGGCGGTCGCGGAGGATCTCGTTCATCGCGATCAGGTTCTTCGACAGGCGCTGGAGGTCGGCGAACACGGCGGGGCTGGGCAGCGGGATGTCCAGCAGCGAGCGGGCCAGGGGTCGGGCGGCGGCGAGGATCTGCTTCTCGTAGGGGAACACCTTTTCGATCCACCAGCGCGCGACATCGGGAAACGAGAGCAGCCGCATGGTCTCGCCGGTGGGGGCGCAGTCGACCACGATCACGTCCCAGCGGCCGGACTCGTTGTGGGCCTGAAGACGCAGCAGCGAGAAGAGCTCGTCCATCCCGGGCGGAACGGTCAGCTCCTCGGCCGAGATCCGGTCCAGGCCGCGCTCCATGAACAGCTCGCCCAGCCAATCCTGAACGCCGGACCAATGGCGCTCGAGCTCCTGCTGCGCGCCGACCTGCTGACCCCAGAGCTGCTCGGAGACCTGCACGGGTTCGCCGGCGAGTTCGAAGCACAACGACTCGGCCAGGCTGTGCGCCGGGTCGGTCGAGATGACAAGCGTGCGCAGTCCGGTCGCTGCGCAACGGCGCGCTGTGCAGGCGGCAACGGACGTCTTGCCGACGCCGCCCTTGCCCGTGTACAGGATGGTTCGCGGGCGCATCGGGCGAGTCTATGGACTGGTGAGCGGGGCGGAGCCCGCTCGAAGACAGGCCGTCCCCAGGCTCAGCGGCTGATCTGCAACGTTCCGGTGATCCGCTGGGGGTTGCCGGCCTGATCGGTCGCTGCCAGCAGCACGCCGTAGGTGCCCGGCCGCGGGAGCGCCGGGACGGTGAAGCTATCGGTGCCGTAGGGGAAGCTCGCGCTGGTCAGGTACACCGTTCGGGTCCCCAGGGTGATCGTGATCCCGACGTGCGAGAGCTTGGAGAGCCGGAAGCGCAGCCGGGTCGCATGCTTGGCGCGGCCACGGAGCGTGAGCTGGGCGAGGGTCGGGGGGGTGCTCAGGTCGGCGGTGAAATGCTGGGCCGTGGTGCAGTACACCGGTGCGCGGGTCAGCGCGCACAGCTGCGAGAGGAAGCCGGTGACCAGCTCGTGGTAGCTGAGGTCGTCCTCGATCCCCGGCTGGTACAGCGACCAGGCGCCGGTATCAAAGCTCGGAACCTCGGCCATCGCCTCGGCGTTGCCGGCCGAGAACAGCTGCGCGGCCCGGGGGTCTGCGCTGACCTGGGCGTAGGTGTCCAGGCCGATCAGGGTCTGCAGGAAGGCATTGATGATCGAGGTCTGCGGCGCGAAGGTGTACTGCAGGTAGCGGGTGCCCGATGGCTCGAGCACCCG
>JALYTU010000603.1 GCA_030854125.1 Actinomycetota bacterium
GGCTCCACGACGCCCGGTGGTGTTATCGCTGGCAGGGTGAAGCGACCGCTCGGGTCGCGGGCTGAGATGCATGGTTTTTCCTTTCCGCAGCCGGCTTGGGCCGCCACGATGATCCGGGCAGCGGGCTGCGTGTAGGGGGTCACCACAGCAGACAACCCGCGAGCGATGATCCTTCCCAGGGCCGTCGCGGCATCTCAGCCTGGATCTGCGTCATCGTCCCGCGGCCGCGGCGACGCCACCGACTGGCAAGCAGCCCGATCAGACCATCGGTCGCGCGGGTTGCATCTCTGGACTCTTCGCTAAGTAGCGGCGGTCTTGCGCGGCTCGCGAGCACGGACCGCGCCCGGCCGCCGCTCCTTCCCGGGTGACGTGCGGAAGGTATCGGGGCGCGCGGCAGTCCTTCACCACAGAGCGGCCATTCCAAACCAGGCGCTGCCAACAACATGAAGGAGTCAGAAATGCTGATCCGAATCGCAACCATGAAGCTCGCCGTGCTCGCGCTGGGCGCGAGCGGCGCGATCGCGATCGCCGGCTGCGGCGGTACCGCCGGTCATCAGACTGGCTCTGGGGCGTACGGCGCGAGCTCCCCGCCCGCCGCCCAGACCGCACCCGCCGCCACGCCCCCGACGGCGCCAGCGAGTAGCACGCCGGTCACCAAGCCGGCCGCGAGCGCCGCGGCGAGTGCGATCCCCCAGAACAACGGCGGCGATATGGACGGCGATAACAACGGTGTCCCCAGCGACGGCGACGGCAACCTCTAACAAGCCAAGAATTCAGGGAGATCAAATGACCAATCACATCCGAAACAGCGCCCGTGCAGGCCTCGCTCTGGCACTGGCCGGAGTCGCGCTCGCGGTCGCACTCGGTGCCGCCGCGGCGCTGGCCGCCCCCCGCGCAAGCTCGCGGCCGGCGCCTGTCAAGATCGCGTCGGCGCACAGCTCACTGCTGCACGAGACGATCCTCGTGACATCCGGGAGCGGACGCACGCTCTATCACCTCAAGCCCGAGAGCGCCCGCCACATTCTGTGCACGAGCGCGTGCGCGAAGCTCTGGCCGCCGCTGCTTGTGCGTTCACGTCAGGTGCAGCTCAAAGCTGGCGCTGGTGTGCACGGACACCTGTCGATCGTCGCTCGCCCCGACGGGCGGCTGCAGGCGGCGTTTGACGGGATGCCGCTGTACACGTTCGCGCGCGACCATCGCCGCGGTGACGTCAACGGGCAAGGCTTTTTGCACGTTTGGTTCGTGCTCCCCACCGGTCAATCGCGGACCGGCCCCCCCGGCGCACGGCACGGGCAACCCGATCCCGCAGCACAACGGCGGCGACATGGACGGCGATAACAACGGCGCCCCCAGCGACGGCGACGGCAACCAATAGCCAGCACACAGGGAGATCACTACGGCCCGTGCGGGGCGTGCCAACGCGCCGCGGCTGCGCGACAGGCCGAGCAGCTTGCCTGCGCGCAGCGGGCAGGGGCGTGATGGGTGCGCCGCGGTGCCGGCCGCCACGGCAGCTCCGCGCGCGCAGCGTTCGCTGGCCGGCTCGCTGCGCTCACGAGATTTTCATCCTCGGCGTGCCATCAGCGGGGTATCTCGCCGGCTCGGGAAGGTCCCGGCACCGACAGGAGTCTGTCTCACTCAACGGCCTTTGCATCCCAAAGTGGCAAGCCGCTCGTTACCCATCCACCCAAAGGACCCAGCATGAACAATCACGATGACCCCTCGACCATCTCCGAGCCAGGCGCGGAGGACCTCGCCAACCTCTGGCAGCGCGTCGTGGGCCGCCGCTCGTTTCTCAAGGGCGTCGGTGTCGCCGGCGCCACGGCCGTGCCGGCCGCCGGCCTCCTCGGCGTCAGCAACGCGATCGCCGCGCGCTTCGCCCCGACCAGCGGAGATATCGCGATCCTGCGGTTCCTCGCCGCGGCGGAGATCATCGAGTCAGACCTCTGGAGTCAGTACCGCGAGCTCGGGGGCGTGGACGGCGGCAACCCGGCCTACGTGGCCGCCCTTTCAAACCTCGACTCAGACATGCCGCAGTACATCGCCGATAACACCGATGATGAGCTCAGCCACGCCGCGTTCATCAACGCCTACCTGCGCTCCAAGGGTGCGCAGCCCGTCAGCCTGGAACGGTTTCGGACGTTGCACGGCAGCGACGCGACCGGCGCCAAGAAGAAGAAGCGGCTGACGAACCTCATGAAGTTAAACGTCGACACGAGCTGGTACACGCGCTACCGGTCGGGCCAAAACCCCGACTTCGGCACCACATTCCCGCAAGCAGTCACGATCAACAATCAGCCCGCGATCCCCCTCAACGACACCGATACGCCGCCGAACACGACCATCCCGACGCCTCCGTTTGGGCCCAATCCGGGGCCGAAGGTGTTGCGGATGCAGGCGATCGCCAACGCCGCGGGGTTTCACTTCGCGATGATCGAGCAGGGCGGCTCGAGCCTGTATACGACGCTGAGCCTCAAAGTCTCGAGCGTCGAAGTGCTGCGGATCGTGGTCTCGATCGGTGGGGTGGAGACCAACCACTTCTCGCTCTGGCACGACAAGGCCGGCAACGCCGTCGCGCAGCCGCTGGCCGGGATCACCGACCCCGAGACCGGGCTTCACTTCCCGGATCTGAACGCCCCGAAGTCGGAGGCGCTGCAGACCAATCTGATCCTCCCCGAGCCGTGTGAGTTCATCTCACGCAGCCTGCCCCAGTGCTCGGTGGTGCGTCCTAGCTCCGAC
>JALYTU010000604.1 GCA_030854125.1 Actinomycetota bacterium
GGCCGAGGCGTGCGTGGCCGGCGGCGCGTTGGGGATCGGCGCCCGCGTCGCGCTTCCCGCGGGGATCGACCCGTTCGGCGAGGCGCCTGGCCGGGCGTTCATCGTCTCCGGCGACGAGTCGGCGCTGGCCTCCCTGCCCGGGGCGGTAGTGATCGGCCGGGTCGGGGGTGAGCGACTCGAGATCGACGGGCTGCTCGACCTGCCGGTTTCCGAGCTCTCCGACGCCCGCGAGCGCGGGCTGCTCGGATTCCTGTGAGCCCATTGCTAGCCTTGACCTCAGGCCTCTGAGAATGGACTCCCCACTCGACGACCGCGACGGTCCACGCGACGAGTGCGGCGTTTTCGGGATCTACGGTCCCGGACACGACGTCGCTCGACTCACGTACTTCGCGCTATACGCGCTTCAGCACCGCGGCCAGGAGTCGGCGGGGATCGCGACCGCCTCGCGCGGGGGCAACATCATCGCCATCCGCGACCAGGGCCTCGTCTCCCAGGTCTTCGACGAGCACACGCTGCGCTCATTCGTCGGCGAGATGGCGATCGGCCACGTCCGCTACTCGACGACGGGCGCCTCGGACTGGGAGAACGCCCAGCCGATCGTCCGCGACGATCGCCGCACGCTCGCGCTGGCCCACAACGGGAACCTGATCAACGCCGTCGAGCTGCACGCCGAGCTGCGGGGACGCCACGTCCCCTTCCGCTCCACCTCGGACTCCGAGATCATCGCCGCGCTGCTGGCCACCCATCCCGCTGAGCGCGTCGAGGACGCCGTAGCCGACGTGCTGCCCCGGCTCAAGGGCGCGTTCTCGACCGTCGTGGTCACCGACGAGGCGGTCGTGGCCTTCCGTGACCCCCACGGGCTGCGCCCGCTCGCACTCGGGATGATCGAGGATCCGGCTGGCGGCCAGCCCTCCTACTGCGTCGCCAGCGAGTCATGTGCGTTTGATCTCATCGGCGCGACATTTCTGCGCGACGTCATGCCCGGGGAGGTCGTCACCCTCACCGAGAAGGGGATCAAGACCCGCCTGGTCGCCGGTGACGAGCGCCGCGCCTTCTGCGTGTTCGAGTACATCTACTTCGCCCGTCCGGACTCCAAGATGGCCGGCACCAGGCTGCAGGTCGCCCGCGCCAAGATGGGCGAGATCCTGTGGCGTGAGGCGCCCATCGAGGCCGACCTCGTGATCCCGGTCCCGGACTCCGGCAATGCCGCCGCGCGCGGGTTGGCGCGGGCCGCCAAACTCCCCCAGGACGACGGCTTCATCAAGAACCGTTACGTGGCACGAACCTTCATCCAGCCCGGCCAGGAGCTGCGCCGGCAGGGCCTGCGGTTGAAGTTCAACCCGCTGCGCGAGGTGGTCGAGGGCCAGCGGCTGGTCGTTGTCGATGATTCGATCGTGCGCGGGAACACCACCCGGCAGATCGTCCAGATGCTGCGCGACGCCGGCGCCGCCGAGGTTCACCTGCGGATCTCCGCGCCACCGATCAAGCATCCGTGTCATTACGGCATCGACATGTCCACGCGCGAGGAGATGATCGCCCACGGCCGGACCGTCGCCGAGGTGGCGGCCGAGGTCGGAGCCGACACGCTGCACTACCTCTCGCTGGCGGGGGTCTACGAGGCCGTCGGCCAGCGCCGCGAAGACCACTGCGATGCGTGCTTCAGCGGCGAGTACCCGCTGGCCGGGACCGAGGAGTCGGGCGGCAAGTTCGCGCTCGAGTCCGAGCTGCCGCTCGTCCGGGCCTGAGCCCGGCTCGCTCGGCTCGCCGGGCTGTCGAGGGGGCAGGGTTGCGTTCGTATTTGTCGTACGAACGTCCAAGTTAACGACATCTCGCTGTTCACGACCGGAAAAGTAGTCGATCCAGGTCGCGAAAAACGTTTACGGCTCGCCTGAGCGAGCCGGTGCGGTCACCATCCACGCGAGTTGCGGTCTCACCGACGGACGGGCGTACGGGTCGCCGCATTTGCGTTCAAGAGGGAGGACGTTCGAAGATGCCGTTTATCAACTTGCAGTTCGCAGTCGGGCGGCGGCTTGCCGCTTGCTCCGCGCTGCTGTGCGCGTTTGGGCTGCTGGCTTTCGCCGCCGGTCCGGCAAGCGCTGCGACCAGCAGCTTCGGCTGCCGGGGCAGCGCCGCGCGGCTGACCGCCCTCGGGGTCGTCACCGCCGAGCCGGCGGTGGCCAACAGTGCAGGCTTTCCGTGCGCGAGCGACAGCAGGACGGTCGCCAGCGTCCCCGCCCCGCTCAGCGGTCTCCTTACGTTGAACGCGGCGACGGCAACGACGACCGCCAGCGCAACCGGGGCGACGGCTAGCTCCGGCGTCGTGGCGCCGGCGATCCTCGGTGGGCTGAGCGGGATCAAGGTGGAAGCCCTCACCGCGCAGGCGCAAGACTCATGCGTGGCCGGGGGACCCAGTACCTCCGGTAGCTCCCAGGTCGTTGGCCTGACGGTGAACGGCCAGTCCTTGGGGACGATCAGCACTCCGACCAAGATCGATGTGCCTCTCCTGGGCACGCTCTATCTCAACGAAACGGTGACCGGGAACGGGAACCTGTCACAGCGAGCCCTCGAGCTTCAGCTGCTTCCCTCAGTTATGGGCGGAGTGGATCTCGTTCTCGGCGAAGCGAATGTCGGAGCAGTCGGCAACCCGTGTGACACCGGCGGCGGTGGCGGCGGTGGCGGCGGTGGCGGCGGCGGCGGCAATCTGACGGCCTGCCCCAACGGCTCGGTCCTGATTC
>JALYTU010000605.1 GCA_030854125.1 Actinomycetota bacterium
GGCCGCTGAGCCGCTGGGCGTACTCAAAGGTGGCCGTGACGTCGTGCACGCTGCACGGCCCGACGATCACCAGCAGGCGGTCATCCTCGCCGGCGAGGATCCGCTGCACCTCGGCCCGGCCCCGCACGAGCGTGGCGGCATGGGCCTCGGTGAGCGGCAGCTCCTCGATCAGCTGCCGCGGCGGGGCCAGCGGGACGAGCCGGTCGATCCGCTGGTCGCGGACCGAATCGCTGAGGCTGGATCCAGTGGCGGTCACGTCAGCTCACGGGGACCGTCGCGGGGGTACGCGCCTTGCCGGCCAGCGCGGCCGCGGCCGCGACCTGATCGGCGAAATGGTGAAACTCGGCCGCCACAAGCTGCTGGGGGCCGTCGCAGATCGCCTGGTCGGGATCGGGATGGACCTCGACGATGATCCCGTCGGCGCCGGCCGCGGCTGCGGCCATGGACATCGGCAACACGAGGTCACGGCGCCCGGCGGCATGGCTGGGGTCGACGATCACCGGCAGGTGGGTCATCTCCTTGAGCACCGGGATCGCCATCAGGTCCAGCGTGAAGCGGTACGCGGTCTCAAACGTGCGGATCCCGCGCTCACAGAGCATGACGGCGTCGTTGCCCTCTTTGAGCACATACTCCGCGGCCATCAGCAGCTCCTCCAGCGTGCTCGACAGGCCGCGCTTGATCAGCACCGGACAGCCCGAACGGCCGATCTCCGACAGCAGCGTGTAGTTCTGCATGTTGCGCGCGCCGACCTGGATCACGTCTGCGACCTCGAGCACCGCCTCGAGATCCCGCGCGTCCATCACCTCAGTAACGATCGGCAGACCGGTCTGAGCCTTGGCCTCGGCGAGCAGCCGCAAGCCCTCCTGGCCCAGGCCCTGGAAGGCGTAGGGCGACGTCCGGGGCTTGTAGGCGCCGCCGCGGAACATCGTCGCCCCGGCCGCGGCAACCGCGGTGGCGGTGTCCAGCGCCTGGCTGCGCGACTCGACCGTGCACGGTCCGGCGATCAGTGCGAAGTGCTCGCCGCCGACGCGGCCGGCCCCGATCTGCAGGACCGATCGTCGCCCGTGGGTCAGCTCGACCGAGGCGAGCTTGTACGGCTTTGAGATCGGCAGCACGCGGTCGACCCCCGGTGCCGCCTCCAGGCCGAGGCGGGTGACATGCTCGCGGTCACCGATCACCCCGATCACCGTCACCTCTTCGCCGTTGATCACGTGCGGACGCGCGCCGGCGCTGTGCACGCGGTCGATCACGGCGCTGACCTCGTCGCGGGTCGCGGTCGGTTTCATCACGATCATCATCTGACTGGGCCTTTCATCGCTTCTGAATGTACGAGAACTCGCAAAGCGGCCGGTCACGAGACCGTGAACGGCCCTGTGGCGAAGGATTTCCGGCGCCCGACCTCTCGTGCGGTCCCGCAGCCGTGGCGGGGCAGAGATGGTGCGGCCGAGCGCCTAGCTAAATCGCCAGGCGGAGAAGCGCGCGTAGGAGGACCAGCCGAGGGCGGCGTCGGTGCGGCGGGTGACGATGCGGGCGTGGTCGATCATGCGCTGCGATCTCGGGTTCTACCAGGATGCGGTCAGGACCGCAAACGCTCGGGCGCTCAGATGAGCTGCGCGAGCGCGGCCAGGAAACGCTCGTTGTGCTCGTCGCTGCCGACCGTGACCCGCAGCGAGCGTTCCCGTCCGAGCGAGGTTCCGGCTCGTACGAGCACACCCCGCGCGGCCAACCCGGACACCACCTCGGCTTCGACCGTGTCATCGGGAAGGTGCGTCCAGACGAAGTTGGCGTCCGAGTCGGCCGTCCATAGCCCGAGCTCGCGAAGACCGTCGGTCAGGTCCAGTCGGGCGGCCACGGTGCGGCTGACCCGGCGCTCGACCTCGTCCTGATGACGCAGGGCCTCGACGGCGGCGGCTTGGGCGGCCGCGTTGAGATAGAAGGGTTGGCGGACCTGGTCCACGGCAGCGCGGAAGTCCTCAGAGCCGCATAGCCCGTAGCCGACCCGCAGGGCCGCCAGCCCGTAGACCTTGGAGAAGGTCCGCAGGATCACCAGATTGGGCCAGCGGCGCAGCAGCTCCACCGAAGCATAGGTGTCACCGAGGGTCAGCGCGTATTCACAGTAGGCCTCGTCGAGAATCACGCACACGTGGCGCGGCACCCGCTCCAGGAACGCCTGCACCGCCTCGAGCGGCAGCGCAGTTGAGGTTGGATTGTTGGGGTTGCAGACGAGTGCGAGTCGGGTGGAGACCGTGATCTCGCGCGCCATCGCGTCGAGGTCGTGGCGGTCCTGCGCGTCGAGCGGCACCTGGATCTCCCGCGCGCCCGACGCGGCGGCGAGGTGCGGGTAGACACTGAACGCCGGCCATGAATAGACGACCTCGGCCCCGGGTTCCAGCAGCGCCTCCCCGGCGGCGAGCAGCAGATCGCAGGAGCCGTTGCCCAGCGCGATCCGCTGGGCGGGCACGCCGTAGCGATCAGATAACGCCCGGCGCAGCGCGACGTAGGAGGGATCGGGGTAGCGGTGCGCCCCGCCGAGGACGTCCGCGGCGGCCGCGACGACCGCGGGGCTGGGCGCGACGCAGGACTCGTTGGAGGCCAGCATCGCGACGTCCGCGCCGAGGTCATAGCCGGCCGCCAGTGGATAGGAGGGGATCCGCCGGATCCGCTCGCCGAACTCGATCGCCATCGGCCTATTGTGCCGAGTCGAGATCGCGCCGCAGCGCGCGGGCCGCGCCGAG
>JALYTU010000606.1 GCA_030854125.1 Actinomycetota bacterium
TCCTACGCCGCGTTGGTGGCGCCAAAGCCCGCAAGGCCGGCGGAACTCGCAGCCGCTTGCGGCTTTCGTGTCCTCCGTCGATGTGTTGGCTTCGTCTGAGACGCGGTGGGTGTCGCAGAACTTTCAGAGCGGGTGATCGTCGCCGACAGCGTCGGCGACAAGGTCGCATTGCCTTTGGTTTTGGGATGAGGGAGGAGGCCGCCGAGGATTGTCAGCGCAACGAGCCCGAGGCCGACGATGGCCGCGACCTTCTTTGGCCTGCTTAGCGTCGCCCAGCGTCCCAAGGGCATCAGTCCCGCACTGCTAGGACGTCAGATCCATCGTTACCCGCTGGCGGCCGTGGCTCGCGACCGCATAGCGGTACTGAGCTCCCGAGGCAAATTGCCGCCGCGCGTAGCGAAGCCGCCAGGTCCCGGCATCCCATCGGGCACCGTGGATCTGCAACGAACGTGGGAAGCGGCCGTGCTGGCTGAAGAAGTATTGAATGTCGCCGCCGATCGATTCGGCCACGAGGCAGCGTGGAGCGTAACCGCTAGTTAGTCGCGGAAGATTGATGGCTCTGATGTGCTCGACAGCAGGAAAGGCCGTCGGATCGATGGCGTAGTAACGGTTGTTTTTGCAGGTCGTGGTCTGCACTAGCGCGGCTGGAGCCAGTGCAAGCAACACAAACGCTCCGACGATGGCGCTCCTACAAAGTGACACAGCGCCACCCTACCCCCCTCACGAACGGGCCGTGCTGCTCCCAGACATCGAGCAGACGCTCGATGAGGTAACTGAGATCTACGCCAGGGTGCTAGTTGCGGACGTCCCGCTCCAGCGCCGCGGCGACTTCTTCGGCTGCTTTCGCCAGCGAGCGAAACGCGGCGGCTAGGTCCGTCGACGGATCGGCCGGGGTCTCGCGGATATCGAGCGCGAGCAGGCGCATGGGCTCCGGCGACCAATGCCCCTACATCCTCGGCAAACGCTAAATCGACTGGGAACTCCCCGACCCCGCCGGACGCCCCCTCAACGACGTCCGCGCCGATCCGCGACGAGATCGACCAAAGAGTCCAGAAACTCCTCGGAGAGCTACCCCCCGGCTGACACATCCACGCGCGCGACCGTTCACGCCTGCAGCCCGCATCAACGACCCGTCAGCAATGGCAGAGATTCCCCATCGGCGTCATGCACCAATTGCACTCCGGCCCCCGCTCGTACGGCGGAAAGCCAAGCTGCGTGCGGGCCTCAGGATCAAAACCGGCATCACGCATCGCCTGCCCCGAGTCGCTACTCCACAACTCCTGAAACGCCGGATCACCCGCCAACCGATCACGGAACGCCTCCATCTTCGGCAACTCCGCCCGAAGATTCGCGATGAACTCATCCAACTGCGTCGCCATCTGGTCTGCAGGCTTAACGGCCATTCCACACTCCCGTCTGGCTGAGGGCAAGAACCTGACGAGCCGCCCGCGCGGCGAGAGCGACCCAACTCCAGCCACCAACCCTCGCAGCAAACAAGCGGCACTGTCAAGACCAGACAGCCGCCCCGCCATGACTGTGTGGGACGGGCAGTTTGCCCTCTGACGAAACAGCGACCTCGATGACGATATGCGTGGCGTTCGAATCGGCGCTTGACGAGGAAGCGGACCCGCGTCGGGCCGAGTCGCAAGCTCGAATGGTCGGTCTGCGCAGCAGCGCCTCACCCGACGAGGATGCAATGCGTTGTTTTGAGCGTTCGCGGACGCCATGTCACATCGGCTGGCGCAATCCCTGGCGCGCACCGTCTCTGAAACGGCGAAAGCCCCGCAAAGCAGCGCCTCCGCACTAGATGTGATACGTCTGATTAGCGTGCAGGCCCGCGCCTTCGGGACTCAATCACGGGAATGCTCACTGACCGTCTCGCGACACGCTTGGGACTGGCTGGCACAAAAGCCCTGTAATCCAATGGCCCGGGCAGGACTCGAACCTGCGCGCGACGGATTATGAGTCCGCTGCTCTGACCAACTGAGCTACCGGGCCTGACGCCAGTCACGCTACCGGTTGTCGGGGCGGTTTCGGGGCTGCGGGCGGCGAGGATCGGGCGGGCTGCCTCGGCAGTTATGATTTGACGCGATGGCACTGCTCAACGCAAGCATCCTGGGTCTCGGCAACGCTCCGGACTCGTTCGGCCAGACGTTGGCGCTGCTGATCACGTTCCTCGGTATCGGGATAATTGCCAACGTGCTGATCGTCTACGTAGTCGCACAGGTGCTCGCCGAGCGCAGGCAGAATCAGGAGCGCGAGCAGGCCTACCATCAGGGCCGCCGCTAACCTCCCCGCGCCGCGGGCCCACCACCAGGCGCCGGTTGGCCCGAAGCTCAGCCGGCGGCGAGGAGAAGCTGGTCGCCACTGTCGGCCTCCAGCGGGCTGAGCACGACCGGCCCGATCACGCCGGACCGGCGGATGGTGTCCCCAGATCGGTTTCCCGTTCGTTCTGTGAGCGTCAGCCGTATCACCGATCAGCCTGGAGGGACCGCATGACAGATGTGAGCGTCAAACGAGTGGAAGACTTCGACTCGCCCAGCGGCGGTGGCTTCTGCCGAGCCCGCGCGAGCCTCGGAGTGATGTCGTTCGGGATGCAGGTGGAGAACTTCCCGCCGCACTTCGAACATTTCCCCGAGCACGATCACGCCGCCGATGGCCAGGAGGAGGTTTATACCGTCCTGTCGGGGTCGGCCGTCCTGCACGCCGACAGTGAGCAGCACCGGCTCGAGCC
>JALYTU010000607.1 GCA_030854125.1 Actinomycetota bacterium
GTGCCCCGCCGCCGAGGCCGTGCTCGAGCCCGAGCCGCCCGGCCATCTGGCCAATCTCGTGGCGCTCGTGGCGCTCGGCGAGGGTGATGGCGACTCCGGTGCGGCCGGCTCGGCCGGTGCGCCCGACGCGGTGGACGTAGGTCTCGTGGTCCTCGGGCGGATCGAAGTTGATCACGTGCGAGATGCCGGTGACGTCGATCCCCCGGGCGGCGACGTCGGTGGCCACCAGGGTGTCCACGTGGCCGGCCTCGAAGCGGGCCAGTGCGCTCTCCCGTTGGCGTTGAGACTTGTTGCCGTGCATCGCCACGGCATCAAGGCCGCGAGCGCCGAGGCGCTTGACCAGCCGGTCGGCGCCGCGCTTGGTGCGGACGAAGACGAGAGCGAGATCGCGCTCGCGCTCCAGCTCGGTGATCAGTGCCTCGATGCGCTCACCGTCGACGGCCACGAAGCGGTGCTCGATCTCCTCGGCGGCGCGCCGGGCGGTGGGCCCGTGCTCGTGCAGGGCGGGATTGTTGGTGTAGGCGCGGGCGACCCGTCCGGCCTCGCCGTCCAGCGTGGCCGAGAAGAACAGCGTCTGGCGCTGGGCGGGGCAGGCGGCGACGATCCGGTCCACGGCGGGGCGGAAGCCCATGTCGAGCATCCGGTCGGCCTCGTCGAGCACGAGCGTGTGCACGTGGCGCAGATCAAAGGCGCCGCGCGACAGCTGGTCCTCGAGCCGGCCTGGGGTGGCGACGATGATGTGGCTGCGAGCCGCGTCGCGGCCCTGATTGACCAGTCCGACGCCGCCGTACACGGCGGTGACGCGCAGCGCGCGGGAGTGGGCGATCCCGCGGATGTCAGCGGCGATCTGGGTGGCGAGCTCGCGGGTGGGGGCGAGGATCAATGCGGCGGGGCGGGGGCCGTCGGAGGCGACCCGGTCCACCAGCGGGATTCCGAAGGCGAGCGTCTTGCCCGAGCCCGTGGGCGAGCGGGCGAGCACGTCGCGTCCGGCCAGGATGTCGGGCAGGACGAGGGTCTGAACCGCGAACGGCTCGGTGACGTTCTGGGTCGCGAGAGCGCGTACGACAGCGCTGGACACGCCCAGATCGGCGAATGACTGCATAAAGTTTTCACTGCTCCTTGCGGTCTGAGACCGCGAACGAATTCGGGAGGCGTGGGCTGACCCGAACCGCTCAGGGGCGGGACTCAAAGCAAGCTGCCTCGCGGCCGGCGGCGCCGACCGTCTGTGGCGAACATAGCAGCCAGACCGTTCGCGGCCCCATCTGCGCGTCCGGGGATCTCGCCTCTATGCAGGGAATCAGGGCCGCCCGGGGTCGCGGGCGGTCAGCCACCGGCGAGTGCGGCGACGGCGTCTCCGACCGCGATCTCCCCGTTGGAGAGGATGTCGGCGCGCAAGCCGCCCCGGTGGACGAGCGCGCGCAGGATCGGGCGTCCGGCGTAGCGCTGAACGACGGTGCACGGCTCGCACAGTCGTGCCCCGCGGCAGCGGACCTCGCCGACCGTGAACTGATGGCCGACGAGCCGGTTGAGATCGATGCCACGGATGACGAGATTGCGACGGTGCTCGTCAGGGCCGAGCGGCGGGTCAAACGATGCGCAGACCGCGGCGTCGATCAAGGTCAGCGCGCTTCCCGGAGCCCCGGACGGGAAGGTGCCCCGTCCGGTCGTGTGGCGGTCGCCCAGCAGGCCTCGGCCCGGGACGGCGTGCGCCGAGCCAACCCCGGTGGCGGGCTGACCGGCCCTGGCGGCGAGCCAGATACCCTGCACGCGCCCCGTCGTGCCCGGTGGCTCGGGGAGGCGGGGCCGGGCGAGCGCGATGTCGGTCGCGGCCATCACGTAGCCCGCCCGCACGGTGCTCCTGTCGACCACGCCGTCGCCGGCCGGATCCCAGACCACGCCCGACGGCACCCCGTACATGACCACGAAGCGGGGCTCGGCGTCGGCCGTGGCGACGCGGGCCAGCCACGGTCCCGGCCAGGTGAAGCCATCCGGATCGGCGATCGGCACGAGGCCCATGCCCAGCCCGCCGAGCCAACGACTGAGCGTCCAGCCGGTGGGACCGTCCTCGCTCGGCGGCGGCATGGGCAGGGTGGCGGGATCGAGTTCCAGGATCGTGGCCAGGCAGGCCACGAACGATGCGAGCTCGGCCGGCGCCCCGGGCGGCCGATGACGGACCGGCTTCATTCCCGCCACGGTAGTGCGTCGCGCGGCTATGCTCGGGCCGCCGCGGCACTGAGGGGCACCCGCGTCCGTCACGCCGTCGGCCGATGATCGATTCCGATGCCCGCTGATCTCCCGTTGCCCGAGACCGTCACTCTGAACGGCGCGCTGACCCCGCCGGAGGTGTCAGCGCTCGCGCGCGGGGCCCGCGTGGAGCTCGACGCGGGCGCGATCCAGCGGGTGGCGCGCAACCGCGCCGTGCTCGAGCAGATCCTCAGCACCGGGACCCCCGTCTACGGCATCAGCACGGGATTCGGCGCACTGGTGTCCAACACGGTCGCTCCCGAGCTGCAGCGCCACCTGCAGGTCAACTTGCTGCGCAGCCACGCCGCCGGCACCGGCGCCGATCTGCCCGCGGAGGTCGTGCGTGCGGCGATGGCCGTCCGGGCCAACGGCTTGCTGCTCGGCCATTCGGGGGTGCGCCCGGTGGTCGTCCAGCGCATTGCGGCGGTGCTCAACGGCCCGTTTACGCCCTGCGTGCCCCGGACCGGGTCGCTAGGGGCCAGCGGAGATC
>JALYTU010000608.1 GCA_030854125.1 Actinomycetota bacterium
GTGTGGCGTGGTCAGCCTGGCCGTCCCGTAAGCCGATCGGCGGATTCTGGCGGCTATCGCAACAGTAGTGGTCCGATCTCCTCGATCGGCTTCATGAAGCCTAACCGCTTGCGGGGTCGGTCGTTGAGCTCGGTCGCGACCCAGTCAAGGTCGGTGGCGCTGTGCACTGACAGGTCAGTGCCCTTCGGAAAGTACTGGCGCAGCAGGCCGTTGGTGTTCTCGTTGGTGGCGCGTTGCCACGGGGCGTGAGGGTCACAGAAGTAGATGTCGATGTCAGCGTCGACGCTGACCTGTTTCCAGTCGCGCATCTCGGGGCCCTGGTCCCAGGTCAGTGACGCCCGGAGGATCTCGGGGATGGTCTGGATCTTGGTGGCGAGCGCATCGCGGACCTGCTCGGGCTTATAGCCGTCGGGGAGGTGCACCAGCATCGTGTAGCCGGTGGTCCGCTCGACCAGCGTGCCGATCGCCGTTCGGTTGTTCTTGCCGATGATCAGGTCGCCCTCCCAGTGGCCGGGCACCGCCCGGTCATCAGCCTCGGCTGGGCGTTGGCTGATGTTGATCATGCCCGGGATGCGGTTCTTGCGTTGCCCGGCCTGGCGGCACGGGCGGCGCATCGCGCGCCCGGTGCGCAAACACCGCGTCAGGTCGCGGCGCAGCGCCCCGCGCGACTGGACATACAGCGATTGGTAGATCGTTTCGGTCGACACCCGCATCTCCGGTGAGTCGGGGAATTTGACCCGCAAACGCCCAGCGATCTGCTCGGGAGAGTACTTGCGGGCCAGGTCGGTCTCCACGAGCTTGCGCAGCTCGAGGTTGACCGCCAGCTTGGCGGGCTTGGGACGGCTCGCGCGCTCATAGGCCAGCGCGTGCGCCGTCGTCGCGCGGTAGCTCTGACCGCCACAGCCGGCGTTGCGCGAAAGCTCACGGCTGACCGTCGACGGTGAGCGACTCAGCCGCGCTGCGATCGATCGCATCGACTCCCCGCCCGCGCGAGCCAGCGCGATCTCCTCCCGCTCTGAGAACGACAGGCAGCGGCCTTTCAGATCCCGGCCGCGACGCGGACGCACCCCACCCGCCGCAGCGACCCACCGAGTGCCCTTCTTGCGATACGTCCCGATCTCGGTAGCAGCGTCAGTGATGAACTCACCCCGCTGCATCGCCGCCCAAAACGTCTGCACTACCTCGGTGACCATCCGGTCAGAGAACCTCGCCATCGCAACCTCCGATCAACCCCGCCAAAGGTCGACGAGACTCATGAACCCCAAGACCCCCCGCACCGCGAGCCGCGCAGCGCAGCGATCGCCGCGGCGCCTCGCCCTCGGGCTCGGCTTCGCGACGACCGGCGCGCTACTCAACCACCGACAGCGGACGGCTCATGAACATCCCTCGAACTCAGCAGGTGTTGCGACAACCGCGCGAACCCAAGGATCGCTATCCGGACACGGGGATATCTCAGCTCAGACCCTGAGTCCCGGGGGTGCGGCGTCTGGATCCGAAGGCGAACATGGGTGGGTCGATCGCACTAGCTTGGGGTGCTGCTGCAGGCTGGTGATCAGCTCGGCCGATCCCCCGACGGACACCCAATCGTCATCCCAGAGCAACGAGACCAGCCAGGCTCGGTTCTTGGGAAACATCAGCGCCGGCAAGGACCAGTTCCACATCTGATCGCGGCTCCAGCTCGCTGCCTGCTCAGGGCCGGCGCACACCATCACATAGGCCCAATCCCAGTACAGCTTGACCCGCGGCGCTTCGGGGAAAACCACGTCGCTTGCGCCCGTTTCCAGGTAGCCGAGCCACCACGGTTGTGGGTCGGTATAGGCGTCCAAGACGTCAAAGACCGCCGAATCCGGGTCAGTCGGCACCCGGTCGCCGGGCTCACCCTCGCAGAGCGCGATCGTGGCGTACGCCTCAAACTCCGGCGGGATCGCGGTTGTGATCGCGGTGCCGGGCGTGAGGCCCTGCTGGATCCAGCTCACGTCGTCCTGGGTGCCGATGCGCCACGCTCGGCCGTCCTTCTCGTACGGGCTGCTGGCGCTGGGCTCCTCGACGTTGGTCATCTCGGAATCCTAAAATAGGCTTTCCTTCAACGCCGACGATGAGTCGATGCGGGGCCGGCGGAAGACGCACGGGCCCGGTGCAACCGGCGCCGCGGTAGACGACCGCCTATCGATCAGCCGTGAAGGCCAATTGGTCGGCGGTCCGCCGCGACTCGCGGGCCGGTGAAAGAGCGCAGCGGTGCGCCAGCTTGGCCGATCGACGAGAGTTCGGCTGCGATGCGAAGCGCGGTGCCCGGGCGCCCCTCGCCGTATGCAAACGAGGTCGCTTCTGGCAATCTTGTCCGGGTGCGCAGCAGCGAGCTTGTCGTCGGCGACCCCGCCCGTCGGCGTGCGGGAACCGCGATCCTCGCGGCGCTGGCGCTAGTCAGCGTCTTCACCTTCGTCACCTGGTTGACGAAGGAGATGCCATCTCTTGATCTGCGCCAGCCGTGGCAGGATGACCCGTACGACCTGCTCGTCTCGCTCGACTTCGTCGTCCTGCCGGTGCTGGTGCTGCTCGGCGCGGCCCGCACCCAGCTGTGCCGGCGGTACTCCTCGCTCCCCTCGCGCAGGATCGCCGATCTGCTCCGGGTGTGCGGGGCTGCGGTGGGCGTATGCCTGACCACCCAGGCAGCTGAATGGGTTGCGGTCGCTCTGCGACTGCACGGTGCCAGTTGGAACGCTGCCACGCTTGGGC
>JALYTU010000609.1 GCA_030854125.1 Actinomycetota bacterium
GTGGTCAAGACACGAACGGCCTGCGTATGGCCTCGCTGGGACCTACGGTCCCAGACATACTCGCTCACAGCAACATCAAAATCGACAACAACAACGACTGAGCAATCCAACCAACCCCGTCTCCGTCAAACCCGGTCCACTCCACACCTCCTGTTTCGTGGAAGCGGCAGGCACGCGGACTTTGTCTGAGACTTCTGTATGTACCCGACGGTAAGCAGCGACCGGGCAAGCACGGGGCGCGGATTGGCGAGCAGGAAGCGCTCGTTTCTGCTGGCGATGACGCGCCACTGGCGCCTCAATCGCGCGCTTGTGGCAACGAGCGGTGCTACGGCATTGGGTTGATTGGGTGCATGGCGCCGTGGGAGGAGCCGCTCGGGAGGACGAGCCCGGGGATGGAGTGGGGAGCGGCTAGGACTGCGATCGCGAGCGCGAGCAGGACGGCTGCCGTCCCCCAGGTCACCGCGCGGCGCCACGGGACGGTCTTCTCGAGTGCGATCAGCGCCGCGACGACCGCCATCCAGGTGACCCTCATCACTCCCAGCGCGAACAGCGAGGCCATCAGTGCCCAGCAGCAGCCCAAGCACCACCTGGCATGCGTTGCGCCCATCTTCAAGGCGCCGAACCGCCCGTCGCGCCACGTTCCGATCAAGAACCCGAAAGGGCTTCGGCACTTCGTTAGGCAAACGTCCTTCAGCGGTGTTAGCTCGTACAGCGCGGCGACGGCCAACACGCCCGCCGCGAGCCAACGCCCGGCACCATTCCACGCCAACTCGCCAGCAAACATGCTGCTGCCGAGGCGAAACACGCCGTAAGCGCCGAGGCCTACCGCCCCCCATACGAGTAGATATCCGCTGGTGAACAAAAGCGCGCGGTCCGGCCCGCGCCGGCGTGTCATCTTCGCGTACAGCGCGACCGTCGGCGCCAGCGACGGGAGCATCATCGCCGCCATCATCACCACCCAGACACCCAAGAACCAGCCGAGCGCACCGAGGTTAGCGCCCGGTCCGGCATCCATCCCGGCCATCCGGTCAGCCGTCGACCACCACGCTAGAGCGGCAAAGGCGAGCAAAAGCGCAATCAGACCCAGCCGCCCGCGCACGGCAGCGAAAGCACCGGCTGACTCTCCGCGCGCAGAGCCGTCGTCAGCGACCGCCGCCGGCGCTAGCGCGCTTACGCCGCCCACGAGAACCGCGACGTGGAGAAGGCTGAGTTGCCCTCGTACTGAATCCCGAACGCATCAATCTTCGAGCGCGTCGCCCGCGACACCGTCAGCTCAGAGCCGGCCGGATGAAAGATGCCGGTGAGCTTCGCGGGCTCACCCGTCTCGACACCGAACGGCACTACATCCTCGATCTCGAAGTCCACGGCGTCCCCGATCCGGATCGAATGACGCAAGCCGTTCTCCTGCACCTCGATCGACGCCCGCTGCAGCCCGAGGTTCTCTCCCACCAGCGGTCCCAGTGCCTCCATCGGGCCGCCCAACGTCCCAGAAAACACCGCACCAAGCTTCTCAGCCTGCTCGTCAGACGCCGCCGCGTCGATGAACACGCCCAGACGCCAGTTGCCCTCGCTCATCACCTTCGGCGTATCCGCAACGGCCGCAACCGTCAAGCCGCTCACATCGACCGTGTCCACCGCGCCATCCTTGATGTTAAACACCAGCGTGACCTTGCAACGTTCATACGTAGCCCCGAGCGCAAACGACGCCGTGCATGGACACACCAAATCGCACGAGCACGTCTCAAAATAAGACCCTTCGAGCTTCCAAGACATGCCGCCTCCTAGGACGAAAAATCGATGTCACACGATTCTCTTCTAACCAGCACAACCAAGTCAACGTCAGCAGCCCGTTGCAAACAGAGTTCCTCGCACGTATGACCCCTCCCGGAGCGCTGGCCGTCGCGTGCAACGGATCGCTCTGACGAGCTGCAGCAGGCGTCGTGTCGAGACCGCGTCGCCGAGACGCCCGCATCGCCAGGGATGCGGAACCCTCCCGCCGCCTCACCCGCAGCCGACGGGGTTGAGCAGCTCCGGCAGCCCGCGCCTCTGGTCGAGCAGCTCCTGCTTACGTGAATCGGCGTGTAGCCCGCGGTCCGGGTTGCGTTCCCCTTTGCGCAGAACCGGGTCCGCGTGCTCGTACTCTGATGCTTACGATCGAGTGGAAGCAGAAGTCCGCGGCGCTGAGCAGCTGGCTGCCGCTTCGTCGCCATTCCGGACTCTTGATCAGACTGCTGCTCGACGTCGGATCCGGAAGTACGGCCAGAGACGGAGCGCGGAGGTTGCGTAGGCAAAACCTTCAGGCGTACACGCTGCCGGGCGCCCTGGTTTCGGCGACACGCGCGCCTCAGCTTACGTCCGACCGGACGATCGCATTGGTCTGCCGGCCGGTATCCGCGCGGACGACTCGTGCGGCGACTTTGCGACCGTCCTGATGCGGCTGTGTTTGAGCAAGAGCGGGCTTGGCGGAATCCACAGGAGCGAGCGCCGGGACTTTGCTCGTGTCGATTACAAGTGTGGTGCGATTCGGGGAGAAATAGCGCCACGTCCGCGCAAGGTATCGGCGGTGCTCTCCGGAGATCAGAGCGCTGCTTACGTCGCCGTCATCCCGCTGTCCGGGCTAGCAGTCGCGTCGGCGGCTGCCGGCGCGCTTGCCGGTTTGGTGATCTGGTAGCCGCGGGGCGCCTTGGTCACCTCGCCGGTCTTGGCGAGCCGTGAGAGGGTGGTGCTGACGGT
>JALYTU010000059.1 GCA_030854125.1 Actinomycetota bacterium
GAGGCGAAGGTCGCCGCCGCCCAGGCGCAGGAGGACTGATCGACATGGCCGGCACAAGCAATGGCACGAAAGCATCGGTACAGCCGATCCGATCACCGTCCGAGCAGGCGGAGACCGAGACGACGAGGGCGATGGAGGGCCTCGTCGCCAAGCCGAGCTTCGGCCGGCTGTTAACCGTCACGGCGGAGAACACGGCCGCGCTCACTCGGATCGGTTACGACATCGCCGATCTGGTTCTGCGCAACCTGCGCCTTGCCGGGCGGGCCGACATCACCAGCCTCGCTCGGCAGTTGCGCCGGACTGAGGACAAGCTCGAGCGCGTCCTGCAGGAGGTTGAGAGCCTGCGCGATCAGCTCCCGAGCGAGTCCGGGGCGACCAGCGCCGATCGTGACCTGGTGAAGCGGCGATGAGCGTGATCGAACGGATCCGCTCGGCGCCGTCGGACGCGCTGGAGCTCGCCAACGTTCTGCTGACGACCGACGACGCGGTCGTCGGCGCGACACCGCGCGAGGTGATCTGGACGCACGGCAACACGACGCTGTACCGCTACCGCTCTGCGGAGCGGTGCCACGCCGTCCCGATCCTGCTCGTGTTCGCATTGATCAACCGGCCAGAGATCTTCGATCTGCGCCCCGGCGGCTCGCTGGTCGAGTTCCTGCTCGCCGAGGGGTTCGACGTGTTCCTGGTCGATTGGGGAGTGCCCGGCGAGGAGAACGCCGAGATGGGGCTCGAGGAGTACGTCTGCGACGAGCTGCACTGGGCGGTCCGGGAAACACTGCGGGCAAGCGGCGCGGCCGAGCTCTCGCTGATGGGCTGGTGCATCGGGGCGACCCTGTGTGCGATGTACGCCGGACTGGATCGCGGCGGCGAGAGCACCTCCGTCCGCAATCTCGTGCTGATGACGATGCCGATCGACGGCCGCGGCTCGCGTTATGCGACGTGGGTCGGCGACGAGGGTTTCGACGTGGACGGCGTCGCGGAGGCGCACCGCGTGATCCCGGGCGCTGGGGTCGACTTCGCCAACAAGCTCCTCAAGCCGGTGTCGAACTTCTGGACGACGTACCGTCGTGTCGCGCAGGGGATCTCGGACGGCACCTTCAAGCGCGAGAGCTACCAGCCGATGGCCAAGTGGGTCGCCGATAACCCCCCGTTCCCCGGACGGGCGTGGGCGCAGTGGATCCGTCTGATGTACCGCGACGATGCGCTCGCGCGTGGCCACGTCCGTCTGCGGGGCCGGCGGGTCGACCTGGCGCGGATCGATCAGAACCTGCTGATCGTGACCGCGGCCGGGGATCACATCGCCCCGCGCGAGGGCACGATGCCGATCTTCGACCTCGTCTCGAGCGAGGACGTCACCCACTTTGACCGCCCCGGCGGGCACATCGGCCTGATCGCCGGTTCGGCCGCCGTCGGAGAGATCTGGCCGGACCTCGCCGCGTGGCTGGGCGAACGCTCCGGCCGCTAGACACACACGGAGGAGAGAAACGATGAGCACCACTACCGCTGCCAACCCCCCGCCCGTCAACGAGCCGTTCCGCGCCGACCGCCGCCGAGCGCGGCTGCCGGGCCGCGTTGCCTTCGTCACCGGCGGAACGCGTGGGATCGGCGCAGCGATCTGCCGCAGCTTCGCCGAGCAGGGCGCAACCGTCGCCGCCGGTTACGGTCGTGACACAGAGCGCGCCACCGAACTGCGGGACGAGTTGATCAGCCACGGCGCGCAGGCGAGCGTCCACCAGGGGAACATCGGCTCGGCAGACGACTGCCGCCGCACGGTCGACGAAGTGCTCACGGCGCACGGCCGCCTCGACATCCTCGTCAACAACGCCGGCATCACGATCGACAAGACGGTGCTGAAGATGACTGACGAGGACTGGTACAAAGTGATCGCGGTCAACCTGTCCGGCGCCTTCTTCATGTCAAAGGCGGTGCTGCCGCACATGATCGAGCGCGGCTCGGGGCGGATCGTGAACATCTCCTCGGTGATCGGCGAAACCGGCAACATCGGCCAGGCCAACTACGCGGCGTCGAAGTCAGGCTTGTTCGGACTCACGAAGACGCTGGCGCGTGAGGCCGCGTTCCAGCTCAAGCGCGCGGGGAAACTCGAGGAGGACGGGATCGGTATCACGGTCAACACAGTCGCACCGGGATTCATCGCGACCGAGATGCTCGAGCACGTCCCTGAGAAGGTGCTCGAGGGCATCAAGGAGACGATCCCGATGGGACGGCTCGGCCGCCCGGACGAGATCGCCCGCGCCGTGCACTTCCTGGCCGGGGACAAGTCCTCGTTCATCACCGGAGCGATCCTGAGCGTCAACGGCGGAATGGACATGTGACCGATGTCCACCACGGACCCGAACCCCGAATCGAAAGCGACTGCAATGAACGAAGCCGTCATCATCAGCGCCGTCCGCACGCCGGTCGGCAGCTTCGGCGGCGACTTCAAGGACGTGCCGGCCACCGAGCTCGGCGCGCTCGCCGTCCGGGCCGCCCTCGACCGAGCCGGAGTGGCCGGTGAGGACGTCGACGAGGTGATCCTCGGATGCGTGCTGCAAGCCGGCCTGGGCCAGAACCCCGCGCGCCAGGCCGCGATCGTGGCCGGCATACCGAAGGAGGTCCCGGCGACCACCATAAACATGCTCTGCGGCTCCGGCCTGAAGGCAGTCGCGATCGCGGCGCAGATGATCCGGGCCGGCGATGTCGAGATCGTCGTCGCCGGCGGGATGGAAAACATGACCCGGTCGCCGTACCTGATGCCGGCGGCGAGGTTCGGCGCCAGGATGGGATCGACCGAGATGATCGACTCGATGGTCCACGACGGCCTCACCGATGCATTCAACGACATCCACATGGGCATCACTGCCGAGAACGTCGCCGACCAGTACGGCATTACCCGCGAGCGACAGGACGCGTTCGCGGCCGAGAGCCAGGCCAGAGCCGAGCAGGCAATCCGGGACGGCATCTTCAAGGATGAGATCGTGCCGGTCACAATCACCGACAAGCGCGGAAGTCGGCTGGTCGACGTCGACGAGCATCCCCGCGCAGGCACGACGGCCGAGACGCTCGGCCGGTTGCGCACCGCGTTCCGGCGTGAGAACGGGACCGTCACCGCGGGCAACGCGTCGGGCGTCAACGACGGCGCGGCCGCGATCGTCGTGATGTCTCTGCGCGCGGCACGCCAGCGCGGACTGGACTCGATGGGTACGGTCGAGAGCTACGCATCGGTTGGCGTCGAACCGAAGATCATGGGAATCGGCCCAGTGCCGGCGATTCGCAAGGCGCTCGCGCGCGCAGGGCTGACGCTGGCCGACATCGACCTGTTCGAGCTCAACGAGGCGTTTGCCGCACAGTCGCTCGCCGTGATCAAGGAGCTCGGTATCACCGAGGAGCGCATCAACCCCCATGGCGGAGCGATCGCGCTGGGCCATCCGATCGGCGCCAGCGGCGGCCGGATCCTCGTAACCCTGCTGCACGAGATGCAGCGAGGCAACGTCCACCGGGGCGTTGCCACGCTGTGCGTCGGCGGCGGCCAGGGCCAGGCCGCGATCATCCGCAACGGGGCCGACCATTGAGCGCGCGGCTCGAGATGAGCACGTCCCGCGTGGTCTCGGCGGGGCTATGCTCGGACGATGGCGAAGTCGGCAACCGCGCTTGGCGAGTTCATCCGTCGTCAGCGCGAGCTCCAGGCGGTTTCCATGCGGCAGTTCGCCGAGATGGCCGGCATCTCGAACCCGTACCTGTCACAGATCGAGCGCGGGCTGCGCGCGCCATCCGAGACCGTCCTCGGCGCGATCGCCGCGTCGTTGCAGACCTCGGCCGAAGCGCTTCGCGAACAGGCCGGGGTTGCACCCGACCCCAAAGGCGAGGCGCTGGTCGTCGAGGCGATCCGCGCGGACGCCCGGCTGAACCCGGCGCAGCGCCGGGCCCTGCTCGAGGTCTATAAGGCCTTCACCGGCTGACGCGCTGCTCGTGCTGGCCGGGAGTGCTTGGCGACCTGCTCGAGCAGCGGCGGCCAGTGCTCGCTGAGCGCCTCGTGGCCCATGAACAGCCCGAGGTGACCGCCCTCTGTGATCCGGCGAGTCACCTCGGCTTCAGGCGTGCTCGCGGCGTCTGCCAATGCGAAGACCTGGTCCGGCGGGGTGATGTGGTCCGACGCCCCGGCGAGCAGATTGAGCGGACAGTCGATCTTCGCGAGATCGACCCCCTGGCCGTCGATCCGGAGCTTTCCGCGCAGCAGCTCGTTGTCCCGGAACAGGTGCTCGACGATCCACAGGTAGAACGCGCCCGGAATGTCCTGGGTGTGCTTGAACCAATCCTCGAACTCGCGGTAGCGCGAGACGTGCTCCGGGTCGTGCATGTTGACCATCAGCTGTGCCTGCCGTGCGACCTCGTTGTCAGGCTTGATCAGGATGAAGCCGGCCAGCATCTGCTCGCCCGTCAGGACACCCCCGCCGGAGGCGACGAGCGCCCGGTACGCCGTGAGGTCGCCGCCGGGCGCCATCCGCTCCATCACCGCGCGGATCACAGGCTCGCCGGCGTGGAAGTCGATCGGTGCGCCCGCGATCGTCAGGGTGTTGACCCGTTCGGGCCGAAGCGCGGCGTAGATCGTCGCCAACCAGCCCCCCTGACAATCCCCGACCAGGTTGACCCGGCCGCCCGCGTGGTCGATCGCCAGATCGATGGTGTCGAGGTAGTCGTCGATTCTCGCGTCCCGGGTCTGTTGCGTCGCGCCGATCCAGTCGAGCGTGAACGCTCGCGTCAGCCCGACGTTCAGGATCGCGCGCATCTGGCTCTGCTCGGGTGAGTAGTCGACGATGCACGAGTCGTGGCCCGCCTGTGGCGGGAGCACCAGCGTCGGCACGATACGTGCTCGCGAACCGGCGGTGGAGAAGTCACGCAACCGGGCGATCGGCGCCTCGAACACGATCTCGTGCGGCGTGGACCAGGTAGGACGGCCGCGTTCGCTCGAGACCCGGATCCAGCGCCAGTAGTCGCGCGCCAGCTCGACCGGCGTCGCACCACGTTCAAACGCGCCTGACCAGTAGTCGGACACGCTCTGGCTCAACGCGGTCCAGGCGGCGAGGCCATCTTCCATCGCTATGTCGTCAAAGGTCGGGGGGCGTGCTTGAGGCATCAGCGGTCTCCTTTGCCAGCGATGGACAGTCGCAATCGGATCGTCTATGCGATCAGCCCCCGAGCCGCAGACGCGTACGCTGACGCGAGCTGCCGGGTGAGGTCGACCTGCGTCGTCACAACGGCCTTCACAGCATCGTTCTTGGACTGGTCCGCGAGCTTGACCTGGAAAGCGGTGACGCCGTCCACGAACTTCTCGTAACCGTCGAGGTAGACGGTTCCCGCGCGCTTGCCGGCCTCGGCCAGACGCTCGTTCATCTCGGTGACCTGCTCTGTAACGCCGTTGAGGTCGGCGGAGTTCTTGGTGGCGGTGGCCATAGTCGCATTCCTTTGGGTGCTGGAGGACAATGTGCTTACACGTTAGCAGGGATTTAGCTAACTAGCAAGCAGAGGAACTGACCGGCGGAGAGCGGTTCACGTCACCTTGCGCGATGCCCGCGTCCGGCCCGATGACGCCGGCCCACGGGCTCCGCGGGCCAGCTCGGCGAGCGTGTCGATCTCACCGAGAATCGCCAGGAGCAGATCGTCGACGTCGGGCACGAGCTCGGGGCAGGAGACCAGGCCGAAATCGAGCTGGTCGAGATAGCTCTGGACGGTGATGTTGAGCCCCTGGCCCTCCATGATCACCGACACAGGGTAGTAGTGCTCAAGCCGTGCGCCGGCCGCGTACAACGGCTGTCGGGGGCCGGGGACGTTGGAGATCACCAGGTTGCCCGGCGCCAGGCGGGAGCCGAGACGCAGCCGGGCGCTCAGCCGCATCGCGCGAGCGAAGACGGCCGGCGGGGGAAACTCGGCGAAGTCCGTCAGCCGTTCGGCGGGCAGCGCCTGGAACATATCCTTGCTGCTGGCCATCGCGTCGTGGACGCGCGTGAGCCGGGTCAGCGGATCGGGCTCATCGGTGGGTAGGTTGGTGGAGAGCATGGACACCCGATTGGTCCAGCGATCGGCTTCCTCACCGGTGCGGATCGAGACCGGCACGAGAGCGACGAGCGGATCCTCGGGCAGCGCGTCGTGCAGTTCCAGCCACGTCCGCAGCCCACCGGCGCACACGGCCATGACGACGTCGTTGACGGTCGCGCCGAACGCCGACTTGATGCTCTTGACCACCGGCAGCGACGCCGATCCGATCGCAAGCTTGCGGTGTGGGGTGATTGTGTCGTTGAATGGTGTGCGCGGCGGGCGCACGCTGGGCAGGGGCGATGTCACGTCACGCTCCTGCGCGCGATCGCGTCCCACGTTCAGCAGCGCCCCGAGCGGACCGCGCAGGGTGCCCCGCACCTGGTTGGCGGCGGCGACCAGCACCGGATTGCGCGTCGCACGCCCCAGCTCCCGCGCTGTCCGCGCGGCGAGCAGCACCGCACGCACCGGCTTGCGCGGCAGACGCAGCGTCGCCCCCACGAGCATCTCCAGATCGGACGGCAGGCGCTCCGGACGCCAGGAGTCCGCAACCTCCGGTTCGCTGGGTGCGTCGGGGACGTCGTCGAGCATCAACGTCAACAGCTCGACCCCCGACGCGCCGTCCACCGTCGCGTGATGGACGATCGTCAGCACGGCAAAGCGATCATCGGCGAGCCCCTCGATCACGTAGGACAACCACAGCGGCCGGCGGCGATCCAGCGGCCTGGCGACGAGGCGGCTGACGGTTGTGGCCAGCTGCGCGTCGCTGCCCGGTGGCGGCACCGCCGTGTGACGGATGTGGAAGTCCAGATCGAAGTTCGGGTCGTTGATCCACGACGGGTGGTCGATCCCCAGGGGAACCTCCACCAGCCGGCGACGGAGCGGGGGCAGACCCGGAAGCCGCTCGCTGACCTTCTTGCGCCATTCGCCATAGGGGTCATAGCCAACGACGTCGGGCCGCGAGAAGACCGACAACCCGGACACGTGGCCGAACTGGCTCGCGTTCTCGAGATGCAAGAACGTGGCGTCCAGCCCCGTCAGCTGCTTCATTGGATCCTCCTCCTCGACCGACGGCGCGGCAGCGCCGTCGATGAGGATGATATGCCTGCGGTTCGAGCGGTGACTCAGATTCCGGCCGCGCGACGATCGGCACGCAGGCGGGCGGGGCGACGGCGCTCGGACGCGGCGGCGATGTCGCGGACCCGCCCGCTCGCCGTCCTGCTGGCGATCAGCACGAGACGACCGCGCCGGTCAAAGACGGCGCTGACCGGACGCGAGCTCGAGCCGGCCACGCAGTAGCGAAAGCTCCGTCCGGGCCGGGTGACCGGCTGGCCGGCGGAGAACAGCGCCTGAGTCGTGGTCTCGCCAAGGCGCAGGCGTTTCCCGAACCGGCGCGCGCTAAAGCGGGTGCCGGCGGCAAAGCAGCTCGCCGACGGCACCCCGCTGGCGCGCTCCCACATCTGAAGGTAGGACTCCGCTCCCTGGAACATGTCGTGCATCATCGCGTCGCCGCCCGCGAGCTGGACACTGTGCAGCCAGTCGGCGTACATGCCGTAGTTGGCCAGTCCGTCGCTGTTGAGATCGAACGTCCGCTGACCCCACACCTCTCGGCCGAAGGTCACGTTGCCGGCGTAGGACTTGAACGGGTAGGTCACCGGATACGGGGACGACGGACCTGGCTGCGCGCCGAGGCCGTTCATGTCTGACCCCCAGCCGAAGCCGAAGTGGTACGCCGAATTGCTCTGGGCCTTGTCGGCCCGCTCGATGCTCACGAACGCGTCCGAGGGGGCCACGGGCTCGGAGACGAAGCCGCCGTCGCCATAGATCTCATGAAACAGCTGCGGCGAGGAGCAGCAGTGGGCCGAGACGATCCCCGAGTAGTGATGGGCGGTCGCGATCGCCGCCGCCGCGGTCGCGGTCTTGGAGGACATGTGGTCGGTCTGGATGATGTAGTGCTGCTGGATCATCCGGTTGATCAGGTACCCACCGAGACTCGTCAGGCCGTGGACGTTGCATTGCGGACCCGACGGATACAGCGGCAGTGCGGTGCCGCCGGTGAGGCTCGCGATCGGGCCGTTGAGCAGCGACGCGGGAAGGTCAGCGCCCGGGATGGTCGTCTGCTCGGCGTCCTGCTCCTGCGCGGAACACGGCTCGGTCGTCCAGAAGCTGCCGGTCGCCTGATGGTTGCCGGCGTTGACGATCAGACCGGTTTCTCCGGAGATCATCTTCGTGCCGCCGAACGCGTTGTCGAACTCGTGGATCGGGAAGAACGTCCGCACGCCGAGCGCGTGGACCTCCTTGAGCCCCGCATCGATCTGAGCCGGGCCGCACTGGGGCACGTTGTTCTGCTCGCCGCAGCCGAAGATCCGGCTGACCTCAATCCCCTCGATCACCGCGAGCTTGCCCTGGTTGATCACCCGGCGGGCCTGGAACGGATCGGTGACGATCCGAAACCACCCCTTGCCCGGACCGCCGGACTGGGCATCGATGTAGCTCTGCAGCGCGTACAGGTCCTTGCTCTGGACGTGCACCGAGTTCATGTCGTTGCACGGAAGGTGGCTGGTGGTCATCTCCTGGCAGAGCTGCTCGTTGTCGACGAGGTCGGTCACGAAGATCCGCAGCCCCGCGCGCCAGGCGCGCTGCACGCCCGTGTAGTAGTCGCCCTCCTCGGCGAGCGCGGTCGGTGCCGGCCAGCCGTGGAATGTTGGCCAGCCGTGGAAGTCACTCGGGCGGGGTGCGCCGCCGAAGTCGAGCGCCTGCTCGAACACTCCGTTGGTGCCCTGCTCGTAGTGCGCACAGCTGGCCGGAAGCGCGTACGGCGCCCCGTAGTGGCTCCACGGGGCACCACAGTGCCAGTCACCGCCGAACAGCTCAAACCCGGTGATGTGGGCGTGCCCCTCGACCGTGCCCAGGGCGTTGGCCTCCGGGCTCGTGCCGGCAAACGAGTTCCCAGTCGCATCGACCTGCGCCTCGGGGTAGACCGCGCAGCCGCGCGCCGATCCGAACCGGACCGGGGTCTGCGCGCTCGTCGCGAGATCGGTCAGCTTAAAGCCTCGGCGCGCGTTGCCAGTGACGACCCACTCGGCCGCCGTGCTCGGGTCGGGCTGTGCGATGGGCGACTCCGCGCCGGTGTCGGTGAGAAATTGGCCCTGCGACGTGTAGAGCAGATAGGTGCCCAGCGCCGCGGCCTGCATCCGGAGCGGGCCGACGGAAGCAGCGATCGGCTGGCCAGTGCCGGTGTTGGTGACCGCTTCGCAGCGATTGACGAGCGAATAGATCGTCAGTGCCCCCTGTGCGCGACGTGGCCC
>JALYTU010000610.1 GCA_030854125.1 Actinomycetota bacterium
ACCTCAAGCAGAGCATGCAGAACAAGCTCGTCGAGCACAAGCGCTATGTCGACACCCACGGCCTGGACCTGCCCGAGGTCCGCGACTGGAAATGGGGTGATGCGCGATGAGCGCCACGGTGATCGCTGGCGAGCTCCTCGCCACCGCGCAGGCGCTCATGGCCGGCGACAAGGGGCTGCTGGCCATCGACGAGAGCACGGGCACCTGCAACGCGCGGTTCGCCACCGCCGGCATCCCGCAGACGGTGGATGCTCGCCGCGCCTATCGGGAGCTGCTCGTGACCACCCCTGGTCTCGGGGAGTCGATCAGCGGCGCGATCCTCTATGACGAGACGATCCACCAGCACACCGCCGACGGGATCCCGTTCGTACGGGTGCTCGACGACGCCGGGATCATCGTCGGCATCAAGGTCGACACCGGCCGCAGCGCCATGGCCGGCCACCCCGGCGAGACGGTCACCGACGGGCTCGACGGTCTGCGGGAGCGCCTGGCGGCCTACACCCAACTCGGCGCGCGGTTCGCGAAGTGGCGTGCCGCGCTGACGATCGGCGAGCAGACACCCACCCCGGGCTGCGTTGAGGCCAACGCCGAGGGATTGGCCCGGTACGCCGCGCTGTGCCAGGAGGCCGGACTCGTGCCGGTCGTCGAACCCGAGGTCCTCATGGACGGCTCGCACAGCTTGTCGCGCTGCGCCGAGGTCACCGAGCAGGTGCTGCGGACGGTGTTCGACGCGCTGCATAGCCAAGGCGTCGCGCTCGAGGCGATGATCCTCAAGCCGAACATGGTGCTCGCCGGCTCGGCGTACGACACGCAGCCGTCGGTCGTCGAGGTCGCTGACGCGACGATGATGTGCCTGTCGCGGACCGTGCCGGCCGCGGTGCCCGGGATCGCCTTTCTGTCGGGTGGGCAGAGCGCCCAGCTCGCATCCGCCCGCCTGAACGCACTCAACCACCGATCTCGTTCACCAGCGCCGTGGGGACTTTCGTTCTCGTTCGGCCGGGCGATCCAACAGCCCGCGCTGAAGATCTGGGCGGGCGACGCCGCCAACGTAGTAGCCGCGCAACGGGCGCTCGCCCATCGCGCCGACTGCAACCGCGCCGCCCGCGGCGGCCACTATGACCCGACGATGGAGGCCGCATGACCGTCACCTCCCCGCAGCCGACGGCGACGAACCGGGGACCTGACGCGGCTGGCGATCTCAAGTCGCTGCCGATGGACGAAGTTCAGACACGGCTGAAGTCCTCTCCGCAGGGACTCACCAGCGCCGAGGCCAAGCAGCGGCTCGCGACTTACGGTCCTAACGAGATCGCCGAGAAGACCGTCAACCCGTTTTTGAAGTTGCTCACCTATTTCTGGGGGCCGATCCCGTGGATGATCGAGATCGCGGTCGTCCTCTCCGGCGTGTGTGGCTGCCGTTGAGCCGGGGCTAGAGGGTGCGGCCCTGGCGCACGAGCTGCGCCAGGAAGCGATCCGCCTCGTCGAGGACGGCGATGACCTCGGGATCGCGACGCGCCTCATCGAGCTCGTCAGCGGTGATCATGCCGATGGGCTCGTCGAGCGAGTGCTGAGGGGTGTCTGCAACGTGGAAGGCCATGAGGGGGTTATCGGCGAGCGATGGTTGCCTGATAACAGACATATCGTAGGTCGTAAGCGCCATGTCCGACGTATTCGCATGAGCGTTACTAAAGCACCCGCTCACGTGCGTGACGAGTCGTCGCCGTAAGATGTGTATCCGAGCCGTCGAGGGTCGGATCATGACTGCTCATGGGCGAGGAGTCCGGCGCGGACGTTGAATGCCGAGCCCGACGATCGCCACGAGGCTACAGGGGTTCGAGTGCGACCACTTCACCCGTGTAGACGTCGTGAAGCTCAGGCCCGCGGGTGATCAGTCCGGCGAAGCCGCGATCGTGAGCGTCGTCGCCGTCATCGTTGCCGAACAGCAGACGCGAGGTGGTTGTCATGTCGGTAAGCACATCGAGTGTGTGGGCGGAGCGCAGGCGCACTCGGCAGGAGGGATCTGGATAGGGCATCGCTTGAGCGTACGCGGCACCGCCCGCTCCTGGCAACTTCTGGAGCGAGGCGGCGAAGGCGGTGATCGCAGAGCGCAGCGAGGGCTCGTGTGACCGCCGGGACGCCGACGGTCGGGTGTTCACGGAGGGCTAGGAAGTCCGCGACCGCGAATTGCCGGATGTGGCACTGGGACGCCGTGGAGCTTGCGCGGTTGCCCATAACGAAAAGGCGCGGAGCAATTGCGGCTGGGCCCGCTGGCCGAACCATCAGCCTCACGTGTCGGGCGTCAAGAAGCGAGCGCAACCACCAGCGTCGGGCGGTGTAACTGGCACATGGCCTCGTTCTCGGCACCGGACGGTCGAACCACTCCCGTGATGGTCAGGCGACCATGCGTTCCGTTTCGCGGTGCTCATATCTATGTCGACCGGGGCGGCTACACCCATCACGGCATCGACCGTGGTGACCGCTCCGTCGTCGACTTCAGTGGCGTGGATGCCGGGAAGACCGCCGGCGCGATCAGGATTGTTGACATCGACGACTTCGCTGGCGGCGAAGTTATCCGCGTGCGCCCGTACGGCCGCTGCGATGAGCCCGACGTCATTGTCGAGCGGGCGGAGTCGATGATCGGCAAATCTGGCTACCACCTGCTGGCCAACAACTGCGAGCACTTCGCCACCTGGTGCATGACCGGCCAACACGACAGTGCGCAGGTGCAGGCCG
>JALYTU010000611.1 GCA_030854125.1 Actinomycetota bacterium
ATCACGTTCCGACCGCGGCCCGCGGACCGCGGACCGCGCATCGGCCACGAACGCGCGGGCCAGGGGTGACCCCTCGCCGGCCCGGGTCACGGCCACCAGCTCGGCGACCGGGGCCCCGCTCAGCGGGCGGTAGGTGACGCCGTCCAGGGCCAGATGCGCCACCGAAGCCGGCACGAGTGAAACGCCGATTCCCGCCGCCACCAGGCCGATGATCGTCAGCATCTGCGGGGCGTACTGAACGACGTGGGGCGCGGTCCCGGTGGACGCCAGCCGGCCGATCAGCAGATCATGGAACCCGGGCGCCTGCTGACGGGGAAACAGCACCAGCGGCTCGGCGGCCAGGCGGCGCAGCGGGATGCGGCGCAGCTGCGCAAGCGGGTGCCCCGCCGGGATGACGGCGATCGTGCGTTCGCGCATCACCACCTCCGTGCGCAGGGCCTCATCGGGGACGATCGGAGGGCGCACCAGGCCGACGTCCACGCTCCCGGCGCGCACCGCTCGCAGGGCCTCGACCGTCGAGCGTTCCCGCAGCTCGAGCTCCACGCCCGGACGCGAGCGGCGAAAGCGCTGGACGGCGGCGGGGACGATCGACAGTAGCGCCGAGCCCACGAAGCCGATCCGTAGCACCCCGGCCTGCCCGGCGCCGATCGCTCGCACCGTCGACACGGCGACGTCAAGCTCGGCCAAGGTGGCCCGCGCGTCACGCAGGAACGCCTCACCCGCCGCCGTCAGCTCCACGCGTCGCCGGGTGCGTTCCAGCAGCCGTACCCCGAGCTCCTGCTCGAGCGCGCCGATCTGCTGGCTCAGCGGGGGCTGGGACATGTGCAGGCGGGCGGCGGCGCGCCGGAAGTGCAAGTCCTCCGCGACGGCGACGAAATAGCGAAGTTGGCGAAGTTCCACGAGTGCTGAGGGCTGAGGGGAGCCTGACTGATACCCAAGCCAGATCAATAGATCTTATTTCGATATTGGACAGAATCAAACTCCGGGCTTAGCGTGGCACCATGTCGTTCGTGTTGGAGTGCCCCAACTGCGGGGTGCGCGAGGTGACCGATTTCGGCTTCGGCGGTGAGGTGTCCTCTCGCCCGAAGGAGCACCCGAGCTTCCGGGAACTGAACACCTATAACTACTTCCGTCGCAACGTCGCGGGCGTGCAGCGCGAGTGGTGGTTTCATCGCTCCGGAT
Source organism: Actinomycetota bacterium (assembly GCA_030854125.1). Lineage (GTDB taxonomy): Bacteria > Actinomycetota > Thermoleophilia > Solirubrobacterales > Solirubrobacteraceae > Palsa-465. The sequence goes on from JALYTU010000611.1 coordinate 1,183, forward strand.
GCCGCACCTGGTTCATCGCCGAGCGTGACACCGCGACCAACGAGGTCATGTTCACCGCGCGGGCCGACGCCGGTGGTCCCGAGCCCGCCGGTGATGCTGCCCGCGCCGCCACCCAGGGCGGGGGCGAGCTCCTGTGAGCCGGCTGGACCCGCAGCTGGGCGAGCGGATCGTCCGCAACACGAAGATCAGCTTCACCTTCGACGGCAAGAAGGTGGACGCATACGAGGGCGACACGATCGGCTCGGCGCTGTACGCCGCCGGGCAGCGCACGTTCAGCCGCTCGTTCAAGTACCACCGTCGCCGCGGCCTGATGTGCGTCGCCGGACAGTGCCCCAACTGCATCTGCTCCGTCGACGGCGCGCCCGGCGCGCGGGCGTGCACCGAACCGGCGCGCGACGGGCTCACGGTCAACCACGTCAACGCGCTGCCGTCGCTGGAGTTCGACGTGATGCGGGCGACCGACCTCGTGGGGGGGCCGTTCACGCCGCCCGGCTTCTACTACAAGACGTTCATGCGGCCGCGGCGCCTGTGGCCGCTGTACGAGAAGATCCTGCGCAACGCCGCCGGGTTGGGCACCTTGCGCCATGACCAGCCCGAGCGCGAGTGGCGCACCGAGTACCGCCGCCGGCACGCTGACGTGCTCGTCACCGGCGGCGGCCTGGCCGGCCTGAGCGCTGCCATCGCCGCCGCCGGGCTGGGCGCCGATGTCGTCCTCGTCGACGAGGGCCCCGAGCCGGGGGGTCAGCAACTGGTGGAGGGCGGACACGACGCGGTCGCCGGTCTGGTGCAGCGAGCCCGCTCGGCGGGTGTCGAGATCATCGCCACCGGTTCGGCGCTCGGTTACTTCGACGGTCTCGTCCCCGTGTGGCAGGGCGACACGATGCACCAGGTTCGGGCGGCCCAGCACGTGTTCGCCACCGGGGCGATCGAGCAGGTGCTGGTGTTCGCCGGAAACGACCTGCCCGGCGTGATGCTGTCGGGTGGAGCGCGGCGGCTCGCCTCCCTGTACGCGGTCAGCCCCGGTGACCGCGCGGTCGTGGCCACGACCTCCGATCGGGGTCTGTACGCCGCGGTCGCACTGCGGGCTGCGGGGGTGCAGATCGCGGCGATTGCTGACCTGCGTCCGGACACCGGCGAGCTGGCCGGGCAGCTGCGAGCCAGCGGAATCCCGGTGTTCAGCGGTCACACCGTGATCGAGGCCACGGGCCGCAAGACGGTGCAGCGGGCCGTGATCGGTCCGCTCGGTGGCGGTGAGGAGCGCGCCTACGAATGCGATCTGGTGCTCGTGTCCGGGGGCGCCATCCCGGCCAGCTCGCTGGCGCTCCAGGCCGGCGCGGAGAGCAGCTATGACCCCGAGCGCGGACACTTTGCGCTGACGCACCTCCCGGACAACGTCTACGCCGCCGGCGAGCTGGTTGGGGCCGCCGGCGATCAGGCGGTTGCCCTCTCCGGTGAGCTGGCTGGGCTGCGGGCCGGGCACGCGCTCGGTCTGGGGACCGGGGATTCCCGCGACCGGGCCGATCAGCTGCAACGGCGCCTGTCGGCGC
>JALYTU010000612.1 GCA_030854125.1 Actinomycetota bacterium
GCTGCGGAGCGCCTGCGCGCGCGGCGGCCAGGGCACGCGCCATCTCCCCACCGTCGGCAAACCGCCGTCCAGGAGACTTCGCGAGCGCGCGGCTGACGACTTCAGCCAGGACCGCCGGCGTCCCGACGGCCAGGGCCGGAGGGCGGTCGCGCAGATGACGCAGCGCCAGCTCGACCGGCGCCCGCTCGGTGAACGGAGGCTGTCCGGCGATCATCTCGTAAAGGACGATCCCGGCGCTGTAGACGTCGGTGGCCGGCGTGGTCGCGTGGCCGCGCGCCTGCTCCGGCGCCATGTAACGCGGGGTTCCGACGACAGTGGCTCCGGCGCCGTCGCTGGAGCCCTCCGCCAGCCGGGCCACACCGAAGTCACCGACTTTGACCTGTCCGTCGGGCCCGAGGAGGATGTTGGCCGGCTTCACGTCGCGATGGACGATCTGCGCCGCGTGGGCTCGCCCGAGCGCGCGACAGAGCTGCTCAGCCACCTCGGCGGCCGCCCAGGGCGCGAACGGGCCCCGCGCCAGCCGGGCGGCCAGGCTCTCTCCGGGGACCAGCTCCGAGACGTAGTAGAGCCCCTCCTCGGCCTGCCCGACGTCGAAGATCTGCACGATTCCGGGGTCACTGACGCGAGCCAGCAGCTGCGCCTCACGCTCGAAGCTGCGGGCCCATGCGGGGTCCTCGGCCCACCACGGCTTGATCAGCTTGACCGCGACGATGCGCTCCAGCCGGCGATCTCGGGCGCGATACACGCGTCCGAACGCCCCCTCGCCGATCACGGCGAGGAGTTCGTAGCGGTCCTCCAGCGCGCAGCCGGAGAGGTCAGGTGCGTAGGGCATCGTGATCGTCGCGCGCATGCGGATGCGCGTCTGGTCCCAATGATCGCTGATCAGTGCAGGATGATCACGATCACCAGCAGCAGCACGACGACGACCAACCCCGCGCCGGCCAGCGGCCAGCGGCCGCGCCAGTACTCCGGACGGGCCCGGTCACGGGAGTAGCGCCCCTCGGGCGGGGTGCCGACCCAATCGTCGTCGTCGTCCCACGGTGCCATGAGGGATGGATACCCGATTTCGGCGATCACAGGTCGTGGCTGCCGGGACCGAAGGCCGTCCAGGCCGCCCGGAGCCCACCGTGGAGGGCTCGAGCCGCCCGAACGCGGCGGCTGACGGCCCGCCGCACGGCCGATTCGCGGGGTGGTCGAGACGGGGCCGGGCCGGCCGGCTGTGGGTCGGGCCGGCGCGGCCCGTCCCGGATTGGAGACGGCACGCTGCCCCGGCGACTCAGGAGCAGGTACTCGTCAGGCTTGAACTGCATGGGCGCTTCTCCCTGATGAATGGGTTGATGTAGCGGACTTGTGGCACGTGTCATCGTCACCCGTCTGGGCGTCGTTGACGGTCACCTGTCACGACAGGTGTGGGTGGTCAGACAGTTACTGCGGAGATCGGATCAGTGTCTGAGAATCATCTGCGGCGTCACCTCGGAAGCGGATTTGGGCATAAAAAAAGGCGGTCCGTCGGGACCGCCCTCGCGAAGCTCGGCAATGTCCGCAGACGACTACGGAGCATGCCTCAGCGCGAGGGCATTGGGGTTGGGGACCTTCGCCACGTTCAGACCGATCTCGGTCATCGACACGTGTGCGTCCGGCCGCAGACCAGCAGCGGCGACCGTGGAGAAGAAGGGGGCGTGGGAGAGGAAGCGGGTCATAGGTGTCACTCATGCACGAGCTGTTACTCCCGCGCTGCGGCCACCGTAACGACTCCGCGTGTCAAAAGCAAGATGCTGTGTGACTTTTTTGTGTCAGGCGGCGTATTTCGGTGGCGCGGGCCACACCGAAATGGCGTCCGCGCCGGTACCGACGGGGGCGCTTGGGAGAATCGGCGCGTGCTCGTCATCCACCGCGCCGAACGTGCCGACCGTCTCGCCGAGGCGCTCGGCACGCTGCTCACCGCGCCCCTGCCCGATCCGTTTGCCGACGAGATCGTCGCGGTGCCGACCCGCGGGATGGAGCGGTGGTTGACCCAGCGGCTGTCGGGCCAGCTCGGCGCGGGGGCCGGGCGCGCGGACGGGATCTGCGCCGGCGTGCGGTTCCCGTTCCCCGAGCGCCTGCTCGGCGATGTCGTGGCGTCCGCCTCGGGCATCGATCCCGACGGTGATCCCTGGCTGCCCGACCGAGCGGCGTGGCCGCTGCTCGAGGTCATCTCCGAGGCGCTGCCGGAGCCGTGGCTGTCCACCCTGGCTCGCTACCTCGGCCACGAGAATGGCCAGACCGATCCCGTCCGCGCCGATCGGCGGCTTGGTGCCGTTCGCCATCTCGCCGAGCTGTTTCACCGCTACGCGCTGCACCGTCCGTCGATGATCGAGGCCTGGAGCCAGAATCGTGACGTGGACGCGCTCGGTGCGCCGCTGCCCGCGGGCGCGGTCTGGCAGGCCGAGCTCTGGCGCCGTCTGCGCGCCCGGATCGACCTGCCGGGACCAGCCGAGCGCCGCCGCCGCGCCGGCGAGCGTCTCCAGGCCGAGCCGCAGATCGTCGATCTCCCCGACCGGATGGCCCTGTTCGGGCTCACCCGGCTGCCCGCCGGTCACCTCGAGGTGCTGCGCGCACTCGCGCACGGGCGCGACGTCCACCTCTTTCTCCTGCACCCGTCGGCGGGACTGTGGGATGCGATCGCGGCCGATCTCGGCCCCCGCCGACCGCCTGCGCGCCGCAGCCAGGACCGCACGGCCG
>JALYTU010000613.1 GCA_030854125.1 Actinomycetota bacterium
ATCGACGGCGAGGATGACCCCGCCACCCTCAAGCACCTGTACGACCAGATCGCCGACGTCGACTGGAAGGTCTACGCCGGCCTCGATGACAAGACCCTCGGGATGCTCGACACCGTCAAGCTCGACACCGTCAAGCTCGACGCCCTGAGCGAAGCCAACCTCGACTATGGCTCGGTCACCGTCCTGTTCCTGCCATCGGAGCTCGGCAGGGCACAGGCGGCCTTTGACGATGCCAAGAAGCTCGGACTGAGCAAAGAAGTGTGGCTCGTCCCCCTGAGCCTGTACGACCCCGTCCTCGACGCCCTGGCAGCCGCCGGAGAACGCCTCAACGTGAAGAACACCGCCAGCCAGTTCCTCGCTCTCCTCGACCTGTGGGAACGCCACGGCGACGAGATAGGCCGCGAGGTTGCAACCGATGCAACCGAAGGGGTTGCATGAGCGAGTGGGACCGACGGCCTGACGAGGGAGAGAAACCCTACGAAGCCTTTATGCTGTACCGGGATCTCGGCGCGACCCGTCGGGTTGTCGAGGTAGGCAGACGGTTGGCAAAGAGTAGGCAGCTGGTCGATCGGTGGGCACAGCGGCACTCCTGGCACGACCGGGCCGAGGCATTCGACAAGCGGATTGACGACGTCAAGACCGAGGTCATCATCGACGCCGCGCGCACTGACGCGCAGGAGATGGTCGACCGTCACCGGCAGCAGGCGAAGTTGATCCAGCAACGCGCGCTCGAGCGGCTGCGCGACGCTCGCGACGTCAAGCTGAGTAGCATCGACGCGATCCGTGCACTGGAGATCGCACAGCGTCTTGAGCGGATCACCGCCGGCCAGTCCACGGAGAACGTCGCACTCAATGTCAGCGGTGCCCGAGACGAACACTTCCGGTTCGCTCTGGACCCCGAGTCCGCCGACCTTGCAAACGCCCTCATTGGACGCCTTGGCGGTCGGACGCCTGTCACCGCTGGGTCTGCACTGGACAGCGAACAACGGGCAGTGGGCTAGTCCGCCGCACCTCCTCACCCTCGACCGCGCCCTGGTCGACGTCGCCGCCGGCAGGGTCAATCGCCTGCTGGTGTCGATGCCGCCACAGATGGGCAAGAGTGAGGAGATCAGCGCCGCCTTCCCGGCCTGGTATCTGGGGGTCTATCCGAAGCGGAAGATCCTGCTCGCAAGCTACGCTGCTGGCTACGCCGGCTTCTGGGGTGGCCGAGCGCGAGACCTGTATCGCGAGTGGGGACCGAGTGTCTTCGGGCACGGCCTGGGTGGCAAGCAGACCGAGGAGTGGTGGTTCACCGACCAGGGCGGCTACATGGCGACCGCCGGCGTCGGCGGCCAAACCACCGGCAAAGGCGCCAACGTCTTCGTCATCGACGACCCGGTCAAAAGTTTCGAGGACATCTGGAATCGAGCCGCGCGCGACAAGCAGTGGACATGGTTCCTGAGCGTCGCGCGTTCCCGGCTCCAGCGTGACGCCGCGATCATCGTGCTGATGACCCGCTGGCACGAGGACGATCTGGTGGGCCGGATCCTCACCCGGTCGAAAGAGGACTGGACCGTGCTCCGCTTCCCGGCCAAGGCCGAGCACGACGACCCGCTGGGCCGTGCCGTCGGCGAATGCCTCTGGGATGAGCTCCATCCGCAGGAGGAGGTCGACGCCACCGAAGTCGAGGTCGGCCCGATTATCTGGAGCGGTCTTTACCAGCAGCGCCCCGCTCCGGCGGACGGCGAGCAGTTCAAGCGCGGCGATCTGCGCTTCTACTACGAGGACGAGTACGACTACGTCCTGATCGAAGACCCCGGCGAGCGCGAGCATCGCGACCCGGTGCATCTGCGCGTACCCAAGAAGCAGTGCTCGATCTTCACGACCGCCGACCTGGCGATCAGCGAGCGTGAGACCGCCGACTTCACGGTCTTCGCGACCTGGGCCTACACCGGCAGCGGCAAGAAGCGTGAGAACGGCAAGCTCCTGCTCCTCGACATCTTCCGCGAGCGCATCCCTGGTCCCGACCAGCTGGACGCCTTGCGCAAGACGATGGCGAAGAATCAATCGAAGTTCGCCGCCATCGAGAGCGTGCAGTACCAAGCGTCGCTGGTGCAGGGCGCCCGCCGCGAGGGGCTCAACGCCAAGAAGACGACCGCGCCGGGAGACAAGGTGCTCCGGGCGCAGGCATTCGCCGCGAAGTGGAAAGAGAACGACGTCTACGTGCCGCAGGGGGCGACCTTTGTGCACGAGTGGATTGAAGAACACATCGTCTTCCCGAACGGGACGCACGACGATCAGGTCGACACCAGCGCGTACGCCGCCGACGAGGCGATGAAGATGCGCGGCGTCCTGCTGGTCTCGGGCATCGGCGTCGGGCAGAGAACACCCTGGAACTGAGGAGAAGCACGTGCCATTCACCGGCCTGGAGCAAGTCATCGACAAGGGCGCGATCGGCGACGGGGTCACTGATGACACTGCGGCCATCGCCGCGCTGTTGGCAAGCGGACGCATTCTGCACTTCCCGATCGGCTATACGTTCCTAGTCATTCCTGTAGAGGGCTGAGTGGCACTGCTTCGCGTTGACAACCAGACGGGGCGACTCGGCGCGAGCCTGTCTTCGGGCACGGGTGTCGGCGGCGCGATCGACCTCGGTGCGCCCTGGACGGGTTCGACTGTCTCGACGCCGAACTTCATCAAGCTCCTGCTCGAGCCAGGATTCGCGGCGCAGATCTCGGC
>JALYTU010000614.1 GCA_030854125.1 Actinomycetota bacterium
TCGTGGCGCTGCGCCGGGAACTGCAGGCGGGGGTCGCCCAGGACGGACACGAGGATCCCGACGCGCTGGCCGACGCCCTGCGGCGAACCGGTCAGCTCGCCGGCCAGCCCGGGCTGGTCATCGTCATTTCCGATTTCCGTGATCAGCACACGTGGGAGCGCCCGATCGGCTCGCTGCGGGTCCGGCATTCGGTGATCGCCGTCGAGATCGATGACCCGCGCGAGCGCGACCTGCCCGCCGTCGGGCACCTGACGCTGGTGAACCCCGAGACCGGCGCCCGCGTGCAGGTCAACACCTCGCAACGCCGGGTGCGCGAGCGGTTTGCCGCGCTCGAGCATGAACGCCGCGGTCGGGTGACCGCCGAGCTGCGCCGCCTGCGGGTCCCGCACCTCACCGTCGGCACCGATCAGGACTGGCTCGTGGAGCTCGGACGGCAGCTGCGATGAGCTTCGGGGCACCCAGCTGGCTGCTGACCCTCGCCGTGGTCCCGGCGGCCGTGGCCGCATACCTGTACCGACGGCGGCGCGGGCAGCGCTACGTAATCCGCTTCCCCGCGGCGGCGACGGTCCGCGCCGCGATCGGTGCTGCGCCGCGGTGGCCCGCCCACATTCCCGCGGCCCTGCTGCTGACCGCGGCCGCGCTGCTGGCGATCGGGCTCGCACGTCCCCAGGTGACCCACCGAGTGCCGACCAACTCCGCATCGCTGATGCTCGTCACCGACCATTCCGGCTCGATGGCGGCTGACGACGTCAGCCCGACCCGGCTCGCCGCCGCCGTCTCGGCCGCCAACGCGTTCATCGACCAGCTTCCGAGCAGCGCGCGGGTCGGCGCGATCGGCTTCTCGAGCGCACCCGACGCGGTCCAGTCGCCGGCGCTGGATCACCGGGCCGCGCGTGCCGTCATCAACGCTCAGCAGGCCAGTGGCGGGACCGCCACCGGCAACGCGTTGGCACTCGCCCTGCAGCTGCTGCGGGGCACCGACCGCAACCATCCGCCGGCGGCGATCGTCCTGCTGTCTGACGGGGCGGCCAACGCCGGGCCTGACCCAGTGCAGATCAGCCGAACGGCGGCCAGCGAGCACATCCCGATCTTCACCGTCGCGCTGGGGACCGCGAACGGCGCGCTGGTGACTCCCAACGGGGTCGTCCCGGTGCCACCTGATCCGCAGCTGATGGCACAGATCGCGCAGGTCAGCGGTGCCCGCGCCTTCAACGCGCAGAGCTCGGATCAGCTGAGCACGATCTACAAGCGGCTGGGCTCCGAGCTCTCGACCGTCACCCGCCGGCGCGACATCACCGTCCTGTTCATCATCGCCGGTACGGCATTGCTGATCCTCGGGGCAGCGGCGTCGGTGCGCCGCTCCGGGCGGCTGCTCTGAGCCTGCAGCGCCCTGCAGCGGCTCACCACCGGCGGCATAGAAGACCTCGTCGCGCTCGGGCCGAAGGTATGGGCGATGGGGTATCGCGCTAGCGTGACTGCGGTGACGATCGCCAGGCGAGCACAGCGCGCCACGCCGGATGCGCAGCGGTTTCCGTTCCGCTTCGCCCCTGCCTATCGCTGGGCGTCACTCCCCTTCGGGGTCCGCCCCGAGAGGGCGTGGGTCGAGATCGATGCCGATTCTCTGCGCGCGCGTTTCGGCCCGTGGCGGCTGCATACCGCGCTGACCAACGTCGCCGCGGTGCAGATCACCGGGCCCTACGCCTTCCTCAAGACCGCCGGGCCCGCGCATCTCGGTTTCACCGACCGCGGCCTCACCTTTGCCAGCAACGGCGAGAAAGGGGTGCTCATCTCCTTTCACCGACCGGTTGCCGGGATCGAGCCGACCGGACGGCTGCGCCACCCGGAGCTGACCGTCACCGTGGCGGACGTCACCGGGCTCGCAGCCCTGCTGCGCGCGCGAACGGCTACTTAGCTAAGCCTGGCGCTGCCGGCGTGGAGGCGGCTCCGGTGGTGACGGATAGGCTTATCGGGGTGCCTGCGCCTTCCTCCCAGATCCTGTCCTCGCCACAGCTGGCGACACTGGGCCGGCACGGGGAGGAGCGCACCGCCGCCGCCGGGGAGGTGCTCTTCACGGTCGGCGATGAGCGCTACCCGCTGATCGCGATCCTCGAGGGTGAAGCGGCGATCCTGGACGCGAATGGACGCGAGATCGTCCGCCACGGACCGTCCGGGTTCCTGGGGGAGATGAACCTGATGTCGGGCCAGACGGTCTACCTGACCGCGGTGGCCACCCAGCCGATGCGCTACATCGCCGTGGACCGCGACGTCCTGCGGCCGTTGCTGTTTGATGACGGCCCACTCGGCGACGTGCTGCTGTCGGCTTTCATGGCCCGGCGCGAGGCGCTCCAGCAGGAGGGGGTCGGGATACAGATCATCGGTCCGCGCTCCTCGGAGCGCACGCGGCAGATCGTCGAGTACGCACGACGCAACCGGCTCCCGTTCACCTGGCAGGACGGCGAGCACGCCGACGTCGCGGGCGCGACGGCGCTCGCGGCATTGACGTCCGACGAGATCCCGCTCGTGCGCCTCCCCGGCGGCGTTGAGCTGCGCAACCCGTCCGCGGGCGAGGTCTCGCGGGCGCTCGGCATCGGCCTCGTGCTCGAGGCGCGCGAGGAGGTCGACCTGGTGATCATCGGCGGCGGCCCCGCCGGCCTCGGGGCCGCGGTCTACGGCGCCTCCGAGGGTCTGCAGACGCTGGTGGTGGAGAGCACGGCGCTG
>JALYTU010000060.1 GCA_030854125.1 Actinomycetota bacterium
CGGCGAGAAACCCACCACCCGATCCGGTCCATAGCGCTTGATCGTATGCACGTGCGCCGCCGCGATGATCTCGACGACCTCATCCCACGACGCGCGCACGAATCCGCCCTTGCCCCGCTGACGCTTGTAGGTCCGCGCCCGCTCGGGATCGTCGACGATCTCTGCCCACGCGTCGACCGGATCCCCGAGCCGCGCCCGAGCCTCACGAAACATCTCCAACAGACTGCCCCGCACGTACGGGTGGCGCAGGCGCAGCGGCGAGTACGTGTACCACGAGAACGACGCCCCCCTAGGGCACCCGCGCGGCTCGTACTCAGGCATGTCCGGCCCGACTGACGGGTAATCGACCGCCTGGGACTCCCAGGTGATGATCCCCTCCTTCACATACACATTCCACGAACACGACCCCGTGCAATTCACCCCATGGGTCGAACGCACCACCTTGTCGTGCTGCCAACGCCCGCGATAAGACCGCTCCCACCCCCGATCCTTGGCCACCAGCTGACTCCACCCCTCCGCCGACACCGGCCCCCGACGCAAGAACCGATGCGCCTCCAACAACGGACTGGTCATGAGCTGGCCCTGCGCTCGGCGGCGCGATCAGTGGCCCCCGCCTTGTCCTTCAGGGTCATGCTCCCCGGATGCTTCGGCCCCGGCCATGGCGTGAGCAACAGCAACAGCCTCGCCGTCGAGCGAGCGAGGACCGCGTGGCGCTCGCCGGGCGCAAACTCGACCATCAGTCCGGGGCCGCCCACCACCTTCTCCCCGCCCGGGGTGGTGATCTCCACCTCTCCATCGATGACCGTGACCCATGCCCGCTCGTGCAGGTGATCCTGCATGCTCTCCCCCGCGGGGATCTCCAACACGATCGCGCGAGCATCATCGGTGCTCGCGAGGACCTCCGGCGAATGCGGCCGGACGTCAAGGCCCCTGATGTCCCAGCTGTTCATGGCCTCATCTCCGGTTGTCAGCAACGGGTTCAGGGGACATGGGACGAAAGCTTTTCATAGACCGGGTCGGAAAAACAGTGCAGATCAGGAAGGGCCGCTCAGCACCCGGTCAAAGCCCTCGACCTCGATCAGGCATCCGGCTCGGTCGGGGTCCTCGGGGATGAACTTCGTCAGCAGCGCCGAGGGCTCGAGCTCGTCCAACACGCCGAGGGTCAGTCCACGGTGCAGCGTGCAGACCACCGGCTGGTTCTCGCGGACCGCCTCGCGGTAGGGACAGTTACCCAGCCGATATACGACCCGCCCCATTTCGCCCCGCTCGCGCTGGGGCGCGAACCCCAGCGCGGTGAGGCTGCGGCCCATTGCCTCCTCGGGCGGGGATCCCGCCCGGTCGGGAGGGAGCTTACGACCGAGCTCTCGCCCGGCGCGCTCGATCTCGCGCAGGCGTCCCGGACGGGGCGGGATGCTACGGGCCAGCCAGCGCGCGAGCCGTCGGTAGGCATCGGGCGGCTCACCACCGGGCCTGGCGTCGGGGGCCACCGACCAGCTGTCACGCGGTCGCCCGCGCGGCTGAGACGCTCGCTCGCGAGAGATCAAGCCCGCGGCCTCCAAGCGCTCGAGATGGACACGCACCCCACTCGGATGAAGCCCCAGCCGCGCGGCGAGCTCGTCGGTGCTCGCGGGCCGCCCCAGGCTCGCCAGGCGCGCGAACAACCGGGCGCGGGTCGGCTGAGCCAGGGCGTCACCGAGAGAGTCAGGGGCTGCGGGAACCACGCCCGAAGCTTCTCATAAACATCGTCGGCAGAGCATCCCCGGGATGCTATTTTCCTAGTTTGGCTCGTAAAACCCTTTCGGACATCAGGAGCTCGCGCCGTGGCGTACGTGATCGCTGAACCGTGCATCGGGACCAAGGACAACTCCTGCGTCGAGGTCTGCCCGGTGGACTGCATCCACCCCACCCCCGATGAGCCCGACTACGACCAGGTCGAGATGCTCTACATCGATCCGGAGGAGTGCATCGACTGCGATGCGTGCGTCGAGGCGTGCCCGGTGGACGCGTGCTTCGCCGAAGACCAAGTTCCCGAGGAGTGGCGGCGCTTCATCGAGCTCAACGCCGCCTTTTACCGCAAGCAAACCGCCTGAGACCGCCCCTTGACTCGAGACGTCAACGCGCTCACGCGGTACTAACTTGAGCTGAGCAGTGGCGTCGCGTTGGAACACAGCGGAAGACCAGTTGCTCCGTCGCCTATACGCTGCCCAGCTTCCCGTGCAACGGATCGCTGGTCGCCTCGGACGCTCCCCAGACGCTGTCGTCGCTCGCCGCCAGAAGTTGGGCGTCGCTTCGCGCCGCCGGTCAAGGCCCTGGTCGCGCCGGGAGGAGACGCTGCTGCGGGCGGGAACAGAGGCTGGCCTGTCCGCCTCGCTCCTCGGCCAACGACTCGGCCGCTCAACCGAGCTAGTCCGCGCGCGACGGCGTACGCTCGTACCGGCACGGTCTCCTGCGCGCCCGTACCTGGCCCAGGAGGACGAGGCGATTCGCATCTGCCTGGACGAGCGGGGGGACCTTGTAGCGCTGGGCCGTCGCCTCGGGCGTTCGCCCGACGCCGTGCGCCTGCACGCCCAGCAACTGGGCATCCATTGCCCACCGCCCCGCCGCCGCTGGACGGGCTGGGAAGACGCACTGATCCGAGACGGCTACACCAGCGCGCTGGGCTGCGCGCAGATCGCCCGCCAGCTACCGCGTCGCAGCACCGCGAGCGTGGCCGCCCGCGCACGCAAGCTCGGACTGGCCACCTACGCGCGCCGCTGGAGCATCCAGGACGACCGGAGTCTGGCGCAGCTGACCGCCCGCGGGGTCACGCTCGAGATAGTGGCCCAGCGGCTCGGCCGCACCCCAGAGGCAATACGCAGGCGTGCCATGCGGCGCGGGGCCAAGCCGCCACGGCCCGCGCCCGCGCCGCACCGCGGTCACCGCTGGACGAGCGAGGAAGATGAGCTGCTGCGCCTGCAACACAGCCTGAACCCGGCGCGGCTCGCCGCGCTGCTCGGCCGCTCAGACGCCGCCGTGTGCCACCGGTTATGTACGCTGGGACTACGCGCCAGCGCCCAGCGCTCGCCACATCATCCCGTCAGCCGACGAGACGGGCTGCCCACGCCAGGCGAGCAGGCAGTAATCGAGCGTCAGCTCGCGACAGGGCATTCCCCGCTGGATAGTCCTCCGCCGGCTCGACTATTCCTCCGGCCGCACGCATCCCCCCTCCTCGAGGGCGACCACACGACCACTTGAACACCGACCAGAACCTGACGACGCTACCTGGACACGCTCACATCAAGCGTCTGCGGACCGAATTCGGTCCCACGCGCGAGCAGCGGAGACCGTTCGCCGTCGCGACCCCGGGAAACTCGGTGTGGCGAGGCAGCCGGAACTGCGATGATCGGTGTGTGTCCGCTGAGCAATCGATTCGGGAGTTCACGCGTCAGGCGGCTTCGTTCGAAGCGCCCGGTTCACACTTTGCCGACCTCGGAGTGCTTGATTGGATTGCCGGATACGTCGCCGTGCATCCTGGCGATCGGCTCCTCGACGTCGCCGGTGGCACCGGCCAGCTGGGACGGCATCTCGGGCGCAGCGCCCAATTGTGCGTCGTCGCTGACATCACGCCCGCCATGCTCGAGCAAGGAGCGCAGGCCGTCTGCATGGAAGGCCGTCACGACGTCGTGTTCGTCCAGGCCGACGCCATGGCTCTGCCGTTTCCCGATGCACAATTCGAGGTTGTGGTGAGCCGTTTCGCCCTGCATCACCTCCCCGATATCGGCGCGGTACTGCGCGAGATGCACCGCGTGTGCGCCCCCGGGGGATCGGTGACCGTCATCGACATGATCACCGAGACAGGAGCGACGGGCGAGCGGATGGACGAGCTCGAGCGCCTGCGCGACGCCAGTCACGTCGCCTGCCCGCGTTCGTCCCGCCTTCGTGACCTGATGACCGAAGCGGGCCTGCGGCTGGTTAGCGAAGCGACCCGCGACCAACGCCTCCTCGCGGACCCATGGCTCGACAGCGCTCAACCTAGACCGGAGGCTCGGAAGGCCATTCTTGAGGCGCTTAGCGCCGAGGCGGCCGGCGGTGCACCGACCGGCCTGCGCGCCACGGAAGCCGACGGCGCGTTCACGATCACCTACCGCGACCTCCTGCTGCACGCCTCACGAGACTGACGTTGTCACTGGTTGTCGTCCGTTAAGCAGTGGTCGGCGGTGGCCGTCCAGTCGAGTGAAGCCATTAGCCGTTCGCCTCGAACGTGACCAGCGTCCGCCTAGACTCGAATCGGAAGGCTCACAAACCAGCGCTCTGGACCCAGGAGGTGCCGGATGGCACGACGTGTGCTCGTCCTGACCAACGAGGATCTGGCCGAGGCCAACGAGGTGCCGCCGGCGATTCGTCCGCTCATCGATGAGGCCGAGGAGATCTACGTCGTCGCCCCGACGTTGACGACCTGGATGCAGTGGCTCACCGACGACCGAGACAACGCGCGAGTGGCGGCCGACGAACGTCTGCTGACGGTCTTTGACCACATGCAGGCGGATGGCCTGCAATCCCAGGGGGAGGTTGGCGCCGAAAACCAAGTCACCGCGATTGCCGACGCGCTGGCTCAGTTCGATGCTGATCTGATCGTGCTCAGGCTCCACGCTCCCGGCAGCGAGCACGAGAACCGGCGTGAGCGTGGCATAGCTGCACAGGTGCGCTCGCATTTCGACGTGCCGACGATCGCGTTCTATTTCGACAGCGACGGACACGTCGTAGACCGCGAGGAAGCTTGAGCCGTACGCCCCACAACCAAGGAAGCGTGAGTGGCCGACAGACGATAAAGCCAAGCGGCTGGCGGAGCTGGGCGAGCCTCTGTGTGTCACGCCCGGCTCGAAGGTGAGGCTGCCCCACGACTACGATCCGGGGTTCAAGGCCGGGTGGCTGAAGGAGAAGGAGGGCGAGGAGTATCTTGATCTGACCGTGGAGCTGCTCGCCGAGTAGCAGCAGCGCCTTGCTGCGCAGGACACCTACGGGGTCCTGGTGGTGCTACAGGCGATGGACGCCGCCGGCAAGGACGGGACCATTCGTCACGTCATGAGCGGCCTGAACCCGCAGGGCGTCGTCGTGCATAGCTTCAAGGCCCCCACGATTTTCTCTGGCGCTGCGCTCGGCGCCTGCCCGCGCGTGGGCAGATCGGCATCTTCAACCGCTCCCACTACGAGGAGGTCCTCGTCGTACGGGTCCACCCACAGCTGCTGGAGTCCCCAAGGCTTCCGCCGGGGGCGAGCGCAGAGGATCTCTGGGAACGCCGCTACCGCGAGATCAACAGCTGGGAGCGCTACCTCGTCGACAATGGCTTTCGCCTCGTCAAGCTGTTTCTCAACCTCAGTCGGGAGGAGCAGCGCAAGCGCTTTCTGAAGCGCATCGACCTCCCCGAGAAGAATTGGAAGTTCTCAGCCAGCGACGTGAACGAGCGGTCACACTGGGACCAGTACCAGCACGCCGACTCGGAGATGCTTACGCACACCAGCACCGAATGGGCTCCCTGGCACGTGATCCCGGCCGATCACAAATGGTTCGCGCGGGTCGCGGCTGGGAGCGTGCTCGCACATACACTGATGGACATCGACCCCAGTACCCGAGCGTGGATCCGCGGCGCGACGGGCGTTACATGAGGCCAGGGTCAAACTTGAGGCGGAGTGACCTCGGCCACGAGGCCGGCCTGGGTGAGCGAGTCGAGCAGCATGTGGAAGTAGATGACTCCCGCATACGGGTACCAGCGTGCGAGCAGCCGCGCGATCGCGTCGTAGTCGAGGGGGGCTTCGATCTCGAAGAAGCGCTTGAGCTTGTTACGGGCGCCGACGTCGTCTCCGGGGAAGATGTGCAGGCGGCCCAGCCCGCGCAGCATCACGTACTCGGCGGTCCAGCGGCCAACCCCGTACAGGCTGGTCAGGCACTCGATCGCGGTCTCGTCGTCGAGCTGCTCCAGGGCCTCGAGGTCAAGGTCGCCGTCGGCGATCGCCGTGGCGGCTTCAAGGATCGTGCGCGCCTTGGCGAAGCTGAACCCCATGCCCTTGAGCTCGTCCGTTGTGGCGGACGCCAGGTCGGTCGGCCCGGGGAACGCATGCAGGTCGTCCGGATCATCGGGCACCGGTCGACCCCGTGCAGCGGTTAGGCGGCCCAGCAGGTGGATCCCGACGGTGATCGAGAGCTGTTGGTTGGCGATGCCGTTGACGAGCGCCTCGAAGACGGTGGGAAAGCGCGGAGGCTTGAGGCCCCGTAGGCGCTCGGCGAGCTCGCCGAGCAGCGGATCTCCTGCGGCCAGCGCCGCGAAGCCCGAGAGGTCGATCCTGAGGCCGAGCAGCTTGTTCAGCGCGGCGCGCGCGGCGGCCTCGGCACGATCGTCGATCGGTCGGCCGGACAGCGTGACCGCAAGACGAGGCGAGTCGCGCGAACCGCTCTGGGTCACCGAGACCGCCACTGGGTCGCCATCGAGCGCGAGCGCCCGGCGGTAGACGTGCCCGTCCCAGCGATCGATCGTATTGTGGGCGCGGCGACGCAGCCCCCACGCCGTGAGGTCAAGACGAAACGGCGCTCGCGGGACGATCACCAGCCCGCGCTCACGCGGGCGGTCACTCCCCGCCACGGGGTGCGGCGGCGCGCTAGACGCCACGCACGTTCACGATCACGGGACCCTGGATGATGTGCAGAACCGTGCGTCCGGGGTTGGCCAGGCTCGCCTCGAAGCGCTCGCGGTGCAGGTGGATGCCGGTCTCCTCGACGGTCCCAAGCTCGTCCTCGGCGCCCGCGCTGACGGGCCAGAAGAGCGTCGGCCGCTTCCCTGCCCTCGATGTGCCGAGGTGCCCGCGAAAGACCGCCACCAGTGTCTCGGGCTCCCCACGCTGCACGACCCGGACCGCGACGCGCGTTCCCTGCAGCGCGGTCAGCGCCTGTACGACCTCGTCCCAGCTCAGCTCGAGGGTTTGAGTGTGACGGGGATCCGCGGCTGCGGTGGTGGCGTCCATGTTTCCCTACGGAGCCTTGGAGTCTTTGGCGGAGCGCGATGACCCCGCCCGGCGCTTGGCCGTCTTCTTCAGCGCTTGGGTCGCAGCGGCGATCATCCGCGCGCGGCGTCCCTGGGCGGCGCGGTAGCGGGGACGGTCAGCGGCCGCCATGTGGTCCTGGGCCGTCTCAGCGATATGCCGTGTGCCGCGTGGGTTGGTCTCGCGATTGAGCAGCGGTGGGTGATGCGGCGGAGCGAACTGGCCCCGCTCAGGGTCAAAGCTGCGCGCCGTACCGGCGTCGCTCTCGCGGTCTTGCTCTTCTGACATTCGGGCTCCTGAATCGTGTCTGTATCCCTTTAGCGTTGGCCGACCGCCGCTTTCTTACGTTCGGGCGCCGCGCTGAGCACGTCCTGGTCGGCGGTAACATCCGCGGGTCCGGTGATCAGCCTCGCGCCGCGTCCGCGGGTCACGAAGCTGATACCCCAGCGGGTGAGGACGAGCAGCCGGTTCTGAAAGCCGATCAGGTAGAAGATGTGGACGCTCACCCAGGTCAGCCAGGCCAGGGCGCCGCTGAGCTGAATCCCCTTGATCTCCGCGACGGCGCTCGCCCGGCCGATCGTGGCGAGGTTGCCCTTGTCGACGTAGCGAAACGGCTCGGTCAGCGTTCCGTTGATACGCGCCTGAACGGATCGAGCTGCATAGCGTCCCTGCTGCATCGCCACTGACGCCAGGCCCGGCAGCGGCAGCTGATTTCCAGTGGCGTCGTGCACGCTGACCATGTCACCGAGCGCGATCACCTCTGGGTGTCCGTCGAGGGTCAGGTCGTCTCTCACCGGCACCCGTCCCGCGCGGTCAGGCTCGGTCCCGCTGGCGGCCGCGAGCGAGCCGGCGAGCTCGGAGGCGACCACGCCGGCCGCCCAAACCATCGTCCGTGTCGGCACGCGCACGGTCGTGCCTTCTGAATCTCGGGTGCAGACCGAGTGCTCGTCGATGTCGACGACTGACGTGTCGAGCACAAGCGTTACGCCGAGGCGCTGCAGAGCACGGACGGCTTTGGCCGAGAGCCGCGGCGGAAACGGCGGCAGGATGCGCCCGGCCGCCTCGACGAGCAGGATCTGGGCGTGGCGCGAGTCGATCGCGTGGAAGTCGCGGCGCAGCGTGTCGCGCGCGAGCTCCGCGATCTGTCCGGCCATCTCAACGCCAGTCGGGCCCCCGCCCACCACGACAAAGGTCAGCCAGGCCGCGCGCCGCTCGGGATCTGATTCCAGCTCGGCGGCCTCGAACGCGCTGAAGATCCGCCGCCTGACGGCGAGCGCGCTCTCGAGCGACTTAACCTCGAACGCATAGCGACGCCACTCGTCGTGGCCGAAGTAGGAGTAGCGCGAGCCCCCGGCGACGATCAGCGTGTCGTACTCGAGCTCGACACCTCGATCGCCGTCCGGGAGCGCGTCGAGCGCGACGGTCCGGCGGTCGAGGTCGAACCCGCGCACCTCACCCATCACAACGCGGACGTTCCGCTGGCGCTTGAGGATCGCGCGAAGCGGCGTAGCGATCTCAGCCGGTGAGAGGCCCCCGGTCGCGACCTGATACAGCAACGGTTGGAACAGGTGGAAGTTGCGCCGGTCGATCAGCGTCACCTGCACCGGCGCGTGCCTCAGCTTGCGGACGGCCTGCAGCCCGCCAAAGCCTCCACCCACGACGACGACCCGATGGAGTGCCTGAGGCTTGCTCATGCGTGAGCGCTCATGCCGTCGAGCGCGCGCCGATCAGCGCTCGCGCCGCGCGGGCGATGTGCTCGCCGTCGACGCCGGCCTGCTCGAGCAGCTGCTCCGGGGTTCCGGACGTCGGCATTTCGCGCACGGCGAGCGTGACGATCCGCGGCCGTGACGGATCGTCGGCAAACACCTCGGACGCCCCGTCGCCGATATCCCCCAGGCTTGACGTTCTGGTCCACGTCTATGTAGCGTCGCCCCGCGGGCAGATCTTACGAACAGGCCGAAGAACACTGTGTCATGCTTCTGGCTGGACACCCGCGAGCGCAAGGGAAACCGAGCCTCCCAGGGGACGATCGGGTCAGCATGGTCCTACTGCGGCAGCATCCCGCCGCGCGGGTTGCGCGGGTGGTAGAGCGTGCCGATCCTCGCCGCTGACCCACAGCATCCCGCCGCCGCGAAACAGCGTCAGCATGTGCAGGTTGTCCTGATACTCGGAATGGATTGACCACTTCGAATGCGGCGTCAGGTAGCGCAACGTCAGCTCCAGCCGGCCCG
>JALYTU010000615.1 GCA_030854125.1 Actinomycetota bacterium
GTCGCGGCGGTCGCGGCGGTCGTCGCCAGGGCCACGGCGAGCAGAGCGAGGAGCACACGACACCGGACCATGACGATGATTATCGGCATCCGAGACCGAGATGTGAAGCGTCAGGGTCGCGCTCTATGCTCGCCGCAATCCGTCGCCGTCTGGTCAGAGGAGTCTGAGTTGCCCGAGGTCGAAGCCCACATCACCGGCACCGTGTGGAAGATCGAGGTCGAGGTCGGCGACAGCGTCAAGGAGGGCGATGCGGTCGTCATCCTCGAGTCGATGAAGATGGAGATGCCGGTCGAGGCCGAGGATCCCGGCGTGGTCAGGGAGATCCGCTGCACTGAGGGCCAGTCGGTGTCTGAGGGCGACACGCTCGTTGTCCTCGAATAGCTCGCCGCGCGGAGCGCTGCGGATCGACGAGCCCGCCTCCGGGGTCGTCCGGCTGACGGTCTCCAACCCCGGCAAACGCGGGGCGCTTGATCAGACGATCCTTGACCGGTTCGCGGCGGTGGTGCCCGAGCTCGACGCCCGCTGCGTGCTGATCACCGGCGAGGACCGCATCTTTTCGGCCGGGTATGACATCTCAGACCTGGGTGGGTGGGAACGGACTGTCTTTGCCGACGAGGCCGAGCGACTCATCGCCCATCCCTTCGCGGCGGCGATCGACGCGATCGACGCCTATCCGTTCCCGACCGTGGCGGCGCTCAACGGGCATGCGATCGGCGGCGGGCTGGAGCTGGCGCTGGCCTGTGACCTGCGTGTCGCCGCGGCCGGCATCAAGCTTGGGATGCCGCCGGCCAAGCTCGGGCTCGTCTACTCCCACACCGGGATCCGTCGGTTCATCGACGCGATCGGGGCACCGCGGACGCGTGAGCTGTTCCTGGTCGGCGGGCGGGTCGATGCCGCCACGGCACTGGGCTGGGGACTGGTCAACGCCGTGCACGAGGGCGACGCGCTGACCGAGGCCGCGCTGGCGCTGTGCACCGAGATCGCCGGTAACGCGCCGCTCGCCCAGCGCGGCAACAAGCAGGTGATCGGAGCCGTGCTCGACGGCGAGGCGGCGCTCGCTGCCGACGTCGAGCGCGAACTGCTGGAGCTGCGCCGGGCGTGCTTCTCCTCGGAGGACTTCCGTGAGGGCGTCCGCGCCTTCGCGGACAAGCGCGCTCCCGAGTGGCGAGGCCGTTAGCAACTGAGGCACCGGCCGGCGACCGGCAGCTCAGCGGCCGACGCTCGTGCGACCGGCGGCGCCCGCCGGAGCCTGAGCTGCGTGGGTCCGTTTCCACTCGGCCTTATGCGCCCGCTTGGCCGCCTGATAGTCGGCCAGGGCCTGAGCCGAATCGACATCGCCGAGGGTGGGATGCCAGGGCACGAGATCGTCGGCCGCCGCGACACCGAACTGCTTGGCGAGCACCGAGCCGAGCGACTTGACCTTCATCTCCCCCAGTCCGGGGACGGCGGACAGGTTGGCGCGCAGCTGATCGCCATCCGCCGCCGAGGTCCAGATCCTCGCCGCGTCGCCGTCGTACTCGTCGCGAACGTGTACGGCCATGTCGTGCACGCGTTTGGCCATCGCACCCGGGTAGCGATGGATCGCGGGGCGCTCGCGGAATACCGGTTCAAGGTCAGCGACGGCGACGGTCTCGGCGTCGATCGCCCCGATCCTCTCGCGCAGCACCAGCGGGCCCGAGAACGCCTTCTGCACCGTGACCTGCTGATCGAGAACAAAGCCGATCAGCAGCGCCATCGGGTCCTCGGCGATCAGCCGATTGGCCGCCTCTGACTCGGTGAAGTGAAGCTGATCGGGCACCGCACGATCATATCTCCCGGGTTTGTCCGGGGTGAGGTCTAGCTTGTCGCGCCATGCCGCCGTTGATCACCCCTGAGGAGGCCCGGTACCTCGGCGAGCTCGAGGACCACGCCGCGATCGAGGCGCTCGTCCAGCGCGCCTGGGACGCCCGCGTCGAGCATTTCGGTGACGCGACCGACATGTGTTCGCTGGTCAACGCCAAGTCCGGTGGCTGCGCCGAGGACTGTGGCTTCTGCGCCCAGAGCAAGTACGCCGAGGCCGAGACGCCCCTGCACGCGATGATGGAGCCCGAGCAGATCCTCGAGCACGCCCGGGCCGCCGAGGCGGCGGGGGCGCATCGCTTCTGCATGGTCACCCAGGGACAGGGACTCTCCAAGCGCGACTTCGAGAAGGTGCTCGCGGGCGCCCGACTCGTCGCCGAGCACACCGACCTCAAGCGCTGCGCGTCGATCGGCCACATGTCGGTGCCGCGGGCCATGGCGCTCAAGGACGCCGGCATCCAGCGCGTGCACCACAACGTCGAGACTGCCGAATCGCACTATCCCGAGGTCTCCAGCACCGTCCGCTACCAGGGCCGGCTGCGCACAATCGACGCCGTTCGCGAGGCCGGACTGGAGACGTGCGTGGGCGGAATCCTCAACCTCGGCGAGACCCGGGCCCAGCGGGTGGAGATGGCCTTCGAGCTTGCGGCCATCAACCCGACCAGCGTGCCGATCAACCTGCTCAATCCCCGTCCCGGGACCAAATTCGGAGACCGGGAGCTGATGGATCCCTGGGAGGTCGTGAAGTGGATCGCCATCTTCCGGCTGATCCTCCCCGAGGCCCTTTTCCGGCTCTGCGGCGGCCGGGTCGAGAATCTGGGTGAGCTGCAGGCGACCGCCGTCAAGGCGGGGCTCAAC
>JALYTU010000616.1 GCA_030854125.1 Actinomycetota bacterium
GGACAGTGCCTCGGCGCGCCGCGCGCCGGCGCGGAGCCAGCCGCGGACCGTCGACGGCGGGCGCCTGAGCCGGCGGGCGATCGTGCGGTGCCCGTCGCCGTTGGCCTTGGCCAGCAGCGCCTGGCCGATCACCTCCGCGCCATCGCGCCGGCGCGGAACAGAGCACGCATCCAGCAGCACATGCGTGCTCTCGCACGCTGAGCAGCGCGCTCGCCGCGGCCGCAACCGTCGCACACCATCGAGCATCCGTACCTCGCGCTCGCACGCGAACCCCCAGCGCGACAGCCGCCGATCGCAGCCCGGACAGCACAACCGGCCGGCCGCCAGATCGGCCTCCAGAACATCCGGGTTCACGGTGATCGACAACAACTCCGGCACAGATCCTCACGAGCACGCGCACAAGCGTTCCACAGCGCCCGAACGGCGGGAAGGGTCCACTCGTGTGGGAAGAACTACCACACCAGGGCCCAGCCGACGAAGCGACAGCTTGCTGGTGATCAGCCGCCCGTTTGACCGCCGCCACCCAGCCGAACACGAGCACTCCCAAGCCCCGTCAGACGATTTCACCGCCCGTCATCACCATGGTGTCGTTTCCGGCCGATCTACACACACCGCCATCACCACGCAGCGTGTCGCTTCGACCCCTGTTCGTCACCATCGAGCATGTCGCTCAACACCTGCCGGCGCGCGACTCTAAACAGGCACGCGCGCACCTCCTCCTCCGAGCGCCCCCTCAACCGCGACCACGAACCAAACGCCAGCGCGAACGTCTCCGCCGCGAGATCCGCCGCGAGATCCGCCGCGAGATCCGCCGCGAGATCCGCCGCGAGATCCGCCGCGAGATCCGCCGCGATCCCAGCATCCAGCGTGCGCCGGACGAGAAAGACCAGTACCACCTCACCCTCTCTGGCATACATCGCCGCGAAATTCTCATCACCCATCACAACGAGAATGCCGCGAGCGACCAAAACTGTGACGCAAGCCTCGTGGACCTCGCCCGCCGACCAATCACGGCTGTAGCGCCGGGGACAGGGGAAGCGGCTAGGCTGCGGTCAGCGCCTCGCCGAGGGCGGCCGCTTCGACCTCGAGTCGTTCCGGGCCCTCGACCTCGCGCCGTCCACGGAGGCGCTCGAGACGAGTGGGTAGCAGCCTTCGTGAACTTCTACAGTGCAGGCATGAGCTGGACGGTCGACGTCGCGGCGACAACCGAGCCCCGGACGGCGCAGCTACCGGCTCTGTTCGCGGCCGCTGTGGAGGACGCACTGAGCCGGCCCGCGGTCCAGCAGCCGTCATGGCCCGACGCCGAGCAGGCGGCCCGCGTGATCGGGGTGCTGGAGGGCGTCCCGCCGATCGCAGTCGCCTCCGAGGTCGACGTGCTGCAGGCACGGCTGGCGTCCGTTGCCCGCGGGGAGGCGTTCCTGCTCCAAGGCGGCGATTGTGCCGAGACCTTCCTGGACAACACCGAGGCGCGGCTTCGAGGCACGATCCGGACGCTTCTGCAGATGGCCGTGGTCCTGACCTATGGAACGCAGATGCCGGTCGTCAAGCTCGGCCGCCTCGCGGGCCAGTACGCCAAACCCCGCAGTGCCGAGCTTGACGGCGGGCTTCCGAGTTATCGCGGCGACATGATCAACGCGATCGAGCCGACGGCCGAGGCCCGTCGCCCCGATCCGGGCCGGATGATCCGAGCGTTCGCGAACGCCGCCGCCGCGATGAACCTGGCCCGCGCGATCACCGGCGCGGGGCTCGCCGACCTCCACCGTCTGCAGGAGTGGAACATGGACTTCGTGCGCCGCTCCAGCGCCGGTGAACGGTACGAGCGCGTGGCCATCGAGATCGATCGCAGCCTGCGCTTCATGTCAGCCTGCGGGGTCGATGACAGCCCATTGCGCACCGTCGAGCTGTTCGCCAGCCACGAGATGCTGGTGCTCGATTACGAACGAGCGCTGCTGCGTGCCGAAGGTGAGCGGCTGTACCTGCTGTCGGCCCACCAGGTCTGGATCGGCGAGCGCACCCGTCAGCTCGACGGCGCCCATGTCGCGCTCGGTGCGCTGATCGCCAACCCGATCGGGGTCAAGATCGGCCCGACCGTCACGCCAGAGCAGGCGGTCGCACTCGTGCAGCGGCTCGATCCTGATCGTGTCGACGGCCGCGTGACCCTCGTCTCGCGCATGGGCAACCGCGACGTCCGCCACCGGTTGCCGCCGATCGTCGAGGCTGTCTCCCACGCCGGGCACCGCGTCGTCTGGCAGTGCGATCCGATGCACGGCAACACCGAGGAGTCCCCCTCCGGCCACAAAACCCGGCAGTTCGATCGCATCGTGGACGAGGTCGAGGGCTTCTTCGAGGTCCATCAACAGCTGGGCACGCACCCCGGCGGCATCCACATCGAGCACACCGGCGAGAACGTCACCGAATGCCTCGGCGGCGCGCAGATGATCACCCACAGCCAGCTCGCGTCGCGGTACGCATCAGCCTGCGACCCGCGGCTGAACACCGAGCAGGCCCTCGAGCTCGCGTTCCTCGTCGTCGAGATGCTGCGGCGGACCCCCGTCTGAACGCGACGCGGCCTACAACCTCTGACGATGGGCTGATCGGGAACGACCGCAGATGAGCTGCGCGACCTGTGCCTGTCGTTCATGGGCACAGAGGAGACGTTCCCGTTCAGCCCCCGGCACTTCGGCGTTCAAGGT
>JALYTU010000617.1 GCA_030854125.1 Actinomycetota bacterium
GGACCACCCGCGCCGCCGCCGCTGCGACCACCGCGACCGCCGCGATTGCGGCCGTCACGGCCGCCGCGATCCGGAGCCTGCGCAGGGGGCTCGTCCATGATCGTCAGATCGGCGCCGGTGTAGCCCACGGGCATGATCTCGCCCTTGTTCACCCAACACTTGACGCCGATCCGGCCGAAGGTGGTGCGCGCCTCGTGAAAGCCGTAGTCGATGTCAGCACGCAGCGTGTGCAGCGGCACGCGGCCGTCGGAGTAGCTCTCGGTGCGAGCCATCTCAGCACCACCGAGCCGGCCGGAAACCTGAACCTTGACGCCCTTGGCGCCGGAGCGCATCGCGCTGGTCAGCGCGCGCTTCATTGCCCGCCGGAAGGCGACGCGGTTCTGGAGCTGCTCGGCGATCGACTGGGCGACGAGCCGCGCGTCGAGCTCGGGGCGCTTGATCTCGAGGATGTTGACTTTGACCTGCTTGCCGGTGATCCGATGCAGGTCCCGGCGCAGCTGATCGACCTCGGAACCGGACTTGCCGATCACGATGCCGGGCCGGGCCGTGTTGATGTTGACCTCGACCTCGGTGACGTTCTTGCGGATGGTGATGTCCGAGAGGCCGGCGTGCGACAGCCGCCCGACGATGTGGCCGCGGATCCTGATGTCCTCGTCCAGGAAGTCCGAGAAATTCTTCTCGTTGAACCAGTTGGACTTCCAGTCGTGGATGTAGCCCACGCGGAGCGACTCGGGGTGAACTTTCTGACCCATGATTCTTGTTGTCAGTCCTTTTGCGTGAGCAGGATCGTCAGGTGGCTGGTGCGCTTGCGGATCTGCGTCGCGCGGCCCATGGCGCGCGGACGGAACCGCTTGATGGTCGGGCCCTCGTCGGCGTGTACCGCCTTGACGTAGAGGTCCTCGCCGACGAGCTCGTGATTGTGCTCGGCGTTCGCGACTGCGGACTCGAGAAGCTTGCTCCAGTCCCGCGCGATCGCCCGCGGCGTCAGAGCGAGGATAGCTCGCGCCTCCTCAACGCTCTTCCCGCGGATGTGATCGCACACCAGCCGCGCCTTGCGGGCCGACGAGCGCACGTACTTGGCCTGCGCCCGGACGACCGCAGCAGGCTCACCCTCAGCGCGCCGCGACCGCCGCCGCGTCGGAGCCGGCTGTGCCCCCCGCGTACGAGCAGGCTTCTCAACCTCAGCAACGGGCGTCTCGGCCTCAGCCTCGGCAACGGGCGTCTCCGCCTCAGTCTTCGGCTCAGCGGCCTTGCGCGAACGCCGGCGCTTCGGCTTCTCAGCCGGCGCATCAGGCGAGTCGTCAGCAGCAGCTGCAGCCACGGGCTCAGCGTCGGACGGGGACGCATCCGGCGCCGAAGCCGGTCGCGATCCCGCATCAGCCGCCGGCGCATCCGCCACCTTCTCGGCTTCGGCCGCGGGTGCGTCCTCAGCCGACGCCTCAACGGGCTCGACGTCAGGGGTCTCGGGCGTCTTGTCCTTCGGAGGACTCATCGCCGCTTCCCGGTTCCGACATGCCCGCGGTACAGCCGCGTGGGCGCAAACTCGCCCAGCTTGTGACCGACCATCGACTCCGAGACGAACACGGGCACATGCCTGCGCCCGTCATGCACGGCGATCGTGTGACCGACCATCTCGGGGAAGATCGTGGAGGTCCGTGACCAGGTGCGGATCATGCGCTTCTCGCCGGAGGTGTTCATGGCCTCGATGCGATTGATCAGCCGCTCCTCGACGAACGGCCCCTTCTTGCTCGAGCGACTCATCGCTGCTTACCCTTACCCCTTCTCCGACCACGGACGATGTACTGGTCGGACCTGTTGCGCTTCTTACGGGTGCGGTAGCCCAGGGTCGGCACGCCCCAGGGGGTTACGGGATGACGGCCCGGCGTGGTGGAGCCCTCGCCGCCGCCGTGGGGATGGTCAACCGGGTTCATCGCGGTGCCGCGCGTCTGCGGCCGCACGCCCATGTGGCGCTTGCGTCCGGCCTTGCCGATCGTGACGTTCTGGTGGTCGGAGTTGCCGATCACGCCGACCGTGGCGCGGCACTCGGCCCGGACCATGCGCATCTCGCCCGAGGGCAGGCGCAGGGTGACGTAATCCCCGTCCTTGGCCAACAGCTGCACGCCGACTCCCGCCGAGCGGGCCATCTGACCGCCACGGCCGGGCGTGAGCTCGACGTTGTGGACCACCGTGCCGGGAGGCATGTTGCCCAGCGGCAGACTGTTACCGACGCGGATGTCCGCGCCGACGCCGGACTGGACGGTGGCGCCGACCTGCAGGCGCCCCGGGGCGAGGATGTAGGCCTTCTCGCCGTCGGCGTAGTGCAGGAGCGCGATATACGCCGACCGGTTGGGGTCGTACTCGATGTGCGCGACCTTGGCCGGAATCCCGTCCTTACGGCGCTTGAAGTCGATCTTGCGGTACAGCCGCTTGGCGCCACCGCCGCGGTGGCGGGAGGTCTTGCGGCCTCCCGAGTTGCGTCCGCCGGACTTCTTCAGGCCCTCGACGAGCGACTTCTCGGGTACCGAGCGCGTGATCTCGGCGAAGTCCGGATAGGTGACGAAGCGCCGTCCGGGTGATGTGGGCTTGGGCTTGCGGATGGGCATTACTCGGCCGCCTCGAAGGCCTGGAAAATCGGGATCGTGTCGCCTGCGCGCACCTGGACGATGGCCTTCTTCCACTTGCGCGTGCGGCC
>JALYTU010000618.1 GCA_030854125.1 Actinomycetota bacterium
GTAGGTGCCCTGGGGTGCGGGCGCACCGCCGGCCACCGTCCCGTCCCAGGGGGTGCGGCCCCCGCGCCGCGCCGGGAACGACTTCACGAGCGCGGGCGCGCCGGGAAGGTCGGTGCGGTAGATCAGCACCCGCCCGGGCAGGCGGGCGTTGCCTGCGTATCGCACCTCGGCGCCGGTCACACCTGTCCGCGGGATCAGCCCTGGTGTCACCGCGGTCACGCGGGGATGCGGGGCGACTGTCTCGACCGTGACCGGCAGCGCGCCGGCATTGTCGGAGATCAGCACCGAGCGGCCCTGGTGGATGAGCGAGACCCGGATGTAGTAGATCCCGTCGGGGGCGACGCGCCCGCCCGCGGTCCGCCCGTTCCAGGTGAAGTAGGCGCGGACGGGATGGCGCCCCCCCCGCATGTGCACGCCGGAGGCGAGCGCGGCCACCACCGACCCCCCGGTATCGACGATGTCGACATCGACGTCGTCGGACCGGTTGAGCAGATAGAAGGAGACACGCATCGAACGGTGGCTCGTGCCTTTGCAGATCTGCCCGTTGACCGGGTTGATCGCCGCCGGGTGTGGTGCCGGCGTCCCGGCCAGCAGTGGAGTGGAGATCTTCAGGTGCTGGACGACGAAGAAGGCTGCGACGGTCATGGCGGCCAGGACCATGAAGGCCACGACTCCGAGCCGTCTCACAGCTCTACCACGGCCGTGTTGCCGATCTCGAAGCGATGAAAGGCGGCCAGGCCATCGGGGTCGGCCGCACACAGCATCACCCGGATCGAGCCTCCGTGGCAGACCGCGAGGGCCGGCCGCGGCGATCCGGCGTGGATATCGCGCAGGGCCGCGGTCACCCGCGCCTGCTGCTCAGCCAGCGACTCGCCCTCGGGGAAGCGAAAATCAGGATCCGGGCGCCCCCAGGCGGCGTAGAGCTCTGGCTCGTCGGCCTGCACGTCGGCGAACAGCCGGCCCTCCCAACGCCCGCGGTTACCCTCACGCAGACGCGGGTCAAGGCGCACCGGCTCGCCGATCGCAACGCCGACGGTCTCCGCCGTCTCCCGCGCCCGGCTGAGATCCGAGGCCCAGATCGACCGGATCGCGCTCTGGTTGGAGATCCGTGCGGCAAGGTCGTGCGCCTGGGCGCGGCCGGTGGCGTTCAGTGGGGTGTCGCGAAAGCCCTGGAAGCGCAGCGGCTCGACGTTGTCGTCGGTCTCGCCGTGCCGGGCGAGCACGACTCCACCGAGGCCGAGGCCGAGCGACCCGGTCACGCGCCGCGCCACGCCGGCTCCCGGCGCCACCCGGAGCGCGGGGGCCGGCTAGCCATCGAAGTCGACGACCGCCGTGTCCGAGCGCAGTCCGACCCGCATCGTCTCCAGCGAGAGGACCTCCTCGGGAATGATGTTGCCGAGGTTGACGTCGGCGCCGAAGCGGCGGATGAACCACACCTGCTGATCCATGCGCGGTGCCTCGAAGAGGATCTTCTCGGGCGCAACGGCGTGCACGATCTCGTCGATCAGCCCCATCTGGACCTCGCCGTCGTGGCGGAAGATCCCGACGTTGCCGCCCTCGCGCGCCTCGGCGATCACCTTCCACGCCCCGGCCTCGAGCTCGGACTCGATCTGCTCGACCCATCGAAACGGCGCCATGATGCGCGTGTTGTCCTTGGAGCCGACCTCCGAGATGACCGTGAACTCAGTGGCCAGCCGGGCGATCAGCTCGAGCTTGCGCTCGTGGTCCAGCGTGATCGTTCCGTCGGAGACCTCGATGTGCGCCAGGCCGAGCTCGTGCAGCCAGGCGACGAGCCTGTCCAGCCGGTTCTGAGCGATCGCCAGCTCGGTCAGCGTGCCGCCGAACATGACCTCGATCCCGTGCTCGCGATAGCGGGCCAGCTTGGCGTCGAGATTGCCGGTGGCGACCGCGGTGCCCCAGCCGAGCTTGACCATGTCA
This sequence comes from Actinomycetota bacterium, assembly GCA_030854125.1. Lineage (GTDB taxonomy): Bacteria > Actinomycetota > Thermoleophilia > Solirubrobacterales > Solirubrobacteraceae > Palsa-465. Next base: position 1,939 of record JALYTU010000618.1, read on the forward strand.
ATGAACTCGCCGGCGACCTCGGCCAGGCCGTCGACCCCGGCCACCGACAGGCCGCGGTCCAGAACGTGGGTGATGCCCTCCTGACGGGGCTTGGTCGCCCGCTCGGGCAGAGTGAGGAGGTCCTTCATGGCCATGACCGCAGAGAGGCTACTGAGCCGTGCTCAGCCGGTGCTCGTGCCGGCGGCGGTGCCGGTGCCCGCCGCCGGGGCCGGCGTCGTGCTGCTCGACGCCACCGAGTTCAGGTCGGCGCCGACGGTCACGATTACCTGGGCCGAGCACGCGGCGCCCTGTGCGCACGCCACCGCCTGGCTGCTCTGATCCGCCGCCGAGACGACCCCGGCGCCCAGCCCGAGGGACTTGGCGACGATCAGCGCCGCCGCACGATGCCCGGGCAGGTACGCGACCAACGTCGTCGTGTGGGTCTGGTCGGTGGCGGTGGCGATCTTGCCGAGCTTGTACGCGGCGGCGCCAAGCTTGACCGAGACGTCGTGGGCGAGGTTGTTGGTCGAGGTGCCGTTGAGGACGGCGACGGTCACGGACGACGGTTTGATCGCCGCGGTTCGGTGGCTGCGCGGGTGCGCCGAGGGCGCGTTGGCGGCCTTCGAGCTGCTGCTGGACGCGGCCGTCGGCGAACTCGAGCCACCCGTGAGCAGGAGCAGCACGACGACGATCGCCGCGACCACAGCGAGCGCGATCAGGGCCACGAGCAGGCCGCGCAGCCGCGAGCGCGGCCCGGCGCTGTAGTTGGT
>JALYTU010000061.1 GCA_030854125.1 Actinomycetota bacterium
GGCACGCCCTGGGCGGCGTTCAGCGTGGGCAAGCAGGCCCAGGTGCGGCGGATCGCCGCCCGCTGGCTGCACGAGCGTAGCGACCGTCCCCGGGCTGCCGTCCTGCGCTTTGACGCGATCGGCGTGAACTTCGATCGGGTCGGTCGGCTGCTCAGTCTCGAGCACCTCGAGGGCGCGTTCTGAGGTTCAACCGAGCGCGAGCTGTTGGTAAGCCATGGACTGAAACGAGAGGCGGTGCAGTGGCGAGACCCCGAGACGCTCGATCGCCTCGCGGTGCTCGGGAGTCGAGTAGCCGACGTGCTGGGCGAACTCCCAGCCCGGATGAGTGGCGTCGGCACGACGCATGTATCGGTCTCGCGTCTCCTTGGCCAGCACCGACGCGGCGGCGATCGCGGCGCTCTTGGCGTCCCCGCCGATCACCGCCTGCTGCCGGTGGCCGAGCTCAGCCACCGGGAACCCGTCCGACAGGCAGATGCAGCCGTCGCGGGCCACCTGGCACAGTGCATCGCGCAGCGCGGCCAGGTTGGTCTTGTGCAGCCCGCGGTCATCGATGCCCGGCGCGCAGCGCGAGACGATCGCGACCTTGGTCGCCAGCGCCAGGATCACCGGGTAGAGCTTGGCGCGCCCCTCCGGGCTCTGCTGCTTTGAATCGTTGAGCGCGCCCAGCGCTCGGGCCTGGGCCGGGCCCATGCGCTCGAGGTCGAACAGCACCGCAGCGGCGACCAGCGGGCCGGCCAGGCAGCCGCGGCCGGCCTCGTCGGCACCGGCCACGAACCGAATCCCGAGCGAGCGATCGAAGTTCAGCAGCCGGCGGCCGGGACGGGCGCTGCGGCCGCGGCGGGCGGCGCGCTTGGTCGCTCGCGCCGGTGCCATGTGGGGCATCGGCTCAAAGGGTGCCGATGCGGTCCGGGGGCCAGTAGGTGAAGAATGCGACCCCGATGATCCACTGGTCGGGGACGGGACCCCAGAAACGGCTGTCGTCAGACTGGCCACGGTTGTCGCCCATCATGAAGTAATGGCCGGGCGGAACCGTGATCGTTTTGGGGAAATTGCAGGAACCATCGCTGCCGCAGGAGCGGATGTAGGAGTCCTTCTCGCGCACACCGTCGCGATAGACGCGTCCGCCGCGGATCGAGATGCGGTCTCCGGGCATGCCAACCACACGCTTGATGAAGGTCTGGGAGGACTCTGAGCGGGTCGGGCTGTCGCAGGGCTGCGGATGCCCGTCGCCCTGCGTCGGGGACCCGCACACCGGCGAGAGCGGATCGGCACCGTGGGGCGGGTGAAAGACGACCACATCGCCAAGGCTGGGACTGGTGTCCAACCGGTTGGTGAGCACGCGCTGGCCGATCGCCAGGGTCGGCTCCATCGACGGGCTGGGGATCCGGTAGGGCTTGACGATGAAGGCCTGAATGAGCAGCGCGAGTCCGATCGCCACGGCGACCGTGACCACCAGCTCGACCAGGGACTTCAGGCCTGATTTGCTCCGGCTCTTCACGCTCTCTCCGAATCCGTGGCCTACAGAAATCCGACTCGGCTCGGCGGCCAGTAGGTCATGAACGCCTGCCCGATGATCCACGCCTTCGGTACCGGCCCCCAGAACCGGCTGTCCAGCGAATCCGGGCGATTGTCGCCCATCATGTAGTAATCACCCGGCGGCACGATGATCGTGGCCGGGAAATTGCATTCGGCCGCCCCCAGGCAGGGTTGCGTGTAGGAGTCAGATTCGCGGCGGCGGTTGCGGTAGACGTGGCCGTCGCGGATCGAGAGGTGATCGCCGGGCATTCCAACCACGCGCTTGATGTACGTCTGGGAGGAGTGGGTGTGCTGGACCGAGTCACATGCGCTGGCCGATGCGGCCCCAGCGGGATCCTCTCCCTGGTGGGGGTTGACGCAGGCCTCGCTGCTGGGCGGGTGAAACACGACCACGTCGCCGACCGACGGCGAGGAGAAGTGCGATCCGATCCGATCGACGAGCACTCGCTGGCCGATCTGGAGGGTCGGCTCCATCGATGCGCTGGGGATCTCGTAGGGCTTGACCACGAAGGCCTGGATGGCCAGCGCGAGCCCGAGCGCCACCGCGACGATTCCGACCAGCTCCGCCGCCGACCGCAGCAGCGGCTTCCTGGTCTCGGTCACACCGGTCAGTCGCCGGCCGCGGACGACCCGTCCGCAGCGCCGGCGTCGGCAACCGGCGCGTCGGCGGGTGCCGGGGCCGGGGTCACCGCGACAGTCTCGTCCTCGGGCGGCATGACACCGGCCGCCTCTGCCTCGGGCCCGTACTCATCCTCGGGCCCGTACAGCAGTTCGCGCTCGACCGCGACCTCGGGGCCTGTCGAGCGGCGCTCGCGGACGCGGGCACGCTTGCCGATTCGGTCACGCAGGTAGTAGAGCTTGGCCCGGCGCACGTCACCGCGGGCGGCGACCTCGATGCGCTCGATCTTCGGCGAGTGCAGCGGGAACGTCCGCTCGACGCCGACCCCGAAGGAGGTCTTGCGGACGGTGAAGGTCTCGCGGGCACCATGGCCCTGGCGCTTGATGACCACGCCCTCGAAGACCTGCGTACGGCGGCGGGTTCCCTCGATCACCTGGAAGTGGACGCGCAGGCGGTCACCGGCGTCAAACACGGGGACGCGACGGAGCTGAGAGCGCTCGAGGCTGTCGATTACGGTGCTCATGAAGTCAAAGTGGTATCCATTGCGCCCGCGACCGGCATGGCGAACGCGTCTGCGCGGGGAGGATTTGGTCCGAACATCGCGGCCAACGGCGCGTGCCCGCCCCATGCGGCGCCTATGGTAGCGGACCTCCGGGGACGCGACCCCGAGCGCCGTGGCCGCCTACGCCGGCTCGTCCTGGCGCTGAGCGCGAGCGCGGCTCTGCTCCAGCCGCCAGCGGGCGATCTCGGCGTGATGGCCCGACAGCAGCACGTCGGGGACCGGCCAGCCGCGGTGCTCGGCCGGGCGGGTGTAGTGCGGATACTCGGGACCGCCCTCCAGTGCTGCGCTGAAGGACTCTTCCAGCGCGGAGTGCTCGTGGCCCAGCGAACCGGGGAGCTTGCGCAGCACCGCATCGCACAGCACCATCGCGGCCAGCTCGCCGCCGGCCAGCACGTAGCGGCCGATCGAGATCCGGTCGGTGCTGAAGTGCTCGAGCACGCGCTCGTCAAACCCCTCGTAGCGCCCGCACAACAGGGCCAGCTCGGGCTCGGCGGCCAGCTCGTCGACGAGCCCGTCATCGAGCACCCGGCCGCTGGGATCCAAGGCGATGACGCGGACACGCGAGCGGACCGCGACAGGGTCCTGCGCGTAGCGGGCGCGCAATGCCGCCTCGACAACGTCCACCCGCAGGACCATCCCGGCCCCGCCGCCGAACGGGGTGTCGTCGACCTGACCACCACTGAGCGGCGTGTGGTCGCGGTAGTTGTTCAACACGAGCTCGTGACCGTGGCTCAGCGCATTGGTCACGTGCCGCTGGCCGGTGAACCACGCAAACGCGTCCGGGAACAGCGTGAAGACGTCGATGCGCATCAGGGCTCGCCGAGGAAGCGCAGGTCGATCTCGATCACCCGCGCGACGACGTCAACCGCGTGGACCGCGTCACCGACGAGCGGGACCAACAACGGGGGCCCGCCGTCGGCCCGGGCCACCTCGAGCACTTCGCAGGAGGGCAGCCCGAGCAGGCGGGTCACTGTCCCGACGTCGATCGTCCCGTCGCGGACCGTGCAGCCCTCGAGCTCGTCCGCCCACCATTCGTCAGCGTCCAGCGTGCGGGCGTCCCGGGAGGCGAAGATCTCCTCTCCGAGCAGGGCCTGCGCCGCGCCGCGGTCCTCACAACCCTCCAGGCGCAGGATCGGCCGGGCGTCGAACCCGGCACGCCGCGTCACGGTGCGCTGGGTGCCGGCGACCTCCAGGATCTCGCCCAGCGCGAGCAGATCGGCGACGGGCTCCCCGACGTGAAAGCTTCCGTCCAGGCCGTGCGGGCGTCCGACCCTTCCCGCCCGCAGCCGGCGGCGGCGGACGTCGGTCAATCGTCGACGATGTCGACGAACACGCGACGGCCGTCCTTCGTCGCCGCCGCCTTGAGCACGGTGCGCAGCGCGTTGGCCGTGCCCCCCCCGCGGCCGATCACCGCGCCATAGTCATCCGGAGCGACCGACAGCTCCAGGACCAGCGTTCCGTCGGCCTCCTGGGTTTCGGCGACCCGAACAGCGTCGGGCTCGGAGACGAGCCCAAGCGCCAGATACTCGAGCAGCTCGCGCATGCGCGTCTACGAGATGTTCTGGATGCGCAGCAACTTGCGGACTGACTCCGAGGGCTGGGCGCCGCGTGACAGCCAGTCACGGATCCGCTCCTCGTTGAGCACGATCGTCGAGGGATTCGTCTGGGCGTTGTAGTGCCCGACGGTCTCGATCACCCGCCCGTCGCGCTTGGAGCGCTGGTCGGCCACCACAACCCGCCAAATGGGGTTCTTGCGGCCGCCGATTCTCGTCAGTCGAAGTCTTACTGCCATAGCGACCGGTGAGGTTAGCGTGCCGGCGACGCGACCGCGTTTTGAGGCTCAGCGCCCGCCCTGGCGCATCAACGCGCCCAGGTCGGGCATTCGGCCCTGGGTGACCTGGCGCATGACCTTGCGCGTCTGCTCGAACTGCTTGATCAGTTGCTTGACGGCCTGGACGTTGGTGCCCGAGCCCTGGGCGATCCGCAGCCGGCGCGAGCCCTTGATCAGCTCCGGGCGCCGGCGTTCCTCCTGGGTCATCGAGAGGATGATCGCCTGCAAGCGATCGAAGTCGCGCTCGTCGATCTTCATCCCCCGCATCTCCTTGCCCAGGCCGGGGATCATGCCGAGCAGGTTCTGCAGCGGCCCGAGCTTACGGATCTGGCGCATCTGCTCGAGGAAGTCATCGAGGCCGAACTCCGACTTGCGCAGCTTGCGCTCCAGCTCGGCGGCCTGGGCCTCGTCATAGCCGCCCTGCGCCTTCTCGATCAGGGTCATCACGTCGCCCATGCCGAGGATCCGCTGCGCCATCCGATCGGGATGGAAGCGCTCGAACTGGTCGAGCTTCTCGCCGGTGGAGGCGAACATGATCGGCTTGCCGGTGATCGCCTTGACCGACAGCGCGGCGCCCCCCCGGGCGTCGCCGTCGAGCTTGGACATGATCACGCCGTCGAAGTCCACCGTCTCGGCGAACTGCTCGGCCACGTTGACCGCATCCTGGCCGGTCATCGCGTCGACCACGAGCAGAATGTTGTGAGGCCTGACCGCCTGCTTGATCTCGGCCAGCTCGGCCATCAGCTCGGCGTCGACGTGCAGGCGACCGCTGGTGTCGACGATCAGCACGTCCTTGCCCTCGGTCTTGGCCCGATCCAGCGCCCAGCCGGCGATCTGCACCGGGCTGCGGTCGGTTCCCTGCTCGTAGACGGCGGCGCCGGCCTGGGCTCCGACCTTGACCAGCTGCTCGACAGCGGCGGGCCGGTACACGTCACAGGCGGCGACCGCCACCGAGGACTTGTGCTCCTCGCGCAGGTAGCGGGCGAGCTTGCCGGTCGCGGTCGTCTTGCCCGAGCCCTGCAGGCCGGCCATCAGGATCACCGTCGGCGGGCGCGGGGAGAACGACAGCGTCGAACCCGACCCGCCCATCAGGTCGGTGAGCTCGTCGGAGACGATCTTGACCACCTGCTGGCCGGGATTGAGCTTGCCGACGATGTCGGCTCCCAGCGCCCGGTCGCGCACCGTGGTGGTGAAGCTCTTGACCACCTTGAAGTTGACGTCGGCCTCGAGCAGCGCGAGGCGGATCTCGCGCATCGCTGATTTGATGTCGTCCTCGGTCAGGGTGCCGCGACCGCGGATGTCGGCCAGCGTGGCCTGGAGCTTCTCGGAGAGGGAGGTTTCCATCGGTAGGGCCGAAGGCTACTGGTGTCCCGACCCCGAGTTGGCGGCCGGGCCAGGCTCGACGGCCGGCGTCTGGCCCCCGGACGCCCGGTCTGCGAACGCCTTGCTGATCCCGCCGAACGCCTCTGCGAACTCGGAGGGGATCACGAACACCTTGTTGGCGTCGCCCTGGGCGAGCTTGGGGAGCATCTGCAGGTACTGATAGCTGAGCAGCTTGGGGTCGGGGTTTCCCTTGTGGATCGCGTCGAAGACAGTGGCGATCGCCTGGGCCTCCCCCTCGGAGCGCAGGATCGCGGCCTGGCGCTCGCCCTCGGCGGTCAGCACCGCGGCCTGCTTCTCACCCTCGGCGGTGAGGATCTGGGACTGCTTGACGCCCTCGGCGGTGAGGATCGCCGCCCGCCGGGACCGCTCGGCCCGCATCTGCTTCTCCATCGCCTCCTGGATCGAGCCGGGCGGGTCAATCGACTTGATCTCGACCCGGTTGACGCGGATTCCCCATCGGTTGGTCGCCTCGTCGAGCACGGTGCGCAGCTGCGCATTGATGTGGTCGCGGCTGGTCAGCGCCTGCTCAAGGGTCAGCGAGCCGATCACGTTGCGCAGCGTTGTGACGGTGATCTGCTCAATCGCCTGCAGCGGGGTGGCGACCTCGTAGGTCTGGGACTTGGCGTCGTTGACCGTGAAATACAGGACGGTGTCGATGCCGACGACGAGGTTGTCCTCGGTGATCACGGGCTGAGGCGGGAAGGAGACGACCTGCTCGCGCAGATCGATCAGCGGCTTGAGCCGATCCACGAACGGCATCAGCACGGTCAGCCCCGGATTCAGCGTGCGGTGATAGCGCCCGAACCGCTCGACGATGCCGGCCCGCGCCTGCGGCACGATGCGCACCGTCCGGGCGAACAGCACGATCAGAAAGACGACCAGCACGATCGCGACGATGATTCCGGCCATGGCCCGCTCCTATTCGCTCACGAGCGCGGTCGCGCCCTTGATTTGCACCACGTCGACGACCGTGCCCGACTCGATCACCTCGTCATCGAGCGAGCGTGCCGTCCACACCTCGCCGTCGATCCGCACGCAACCAACCCCCTCGTCGTTGGCGATCCGTTCGAGCACGGTCGCCCGGCGCCCGACCAGCGCGGCCGCCCCGGTCCGGATCAGCGGCGGAGTCCGGATGTGGTGGCGTACGACCGGGCGCACGAGCACGAGGGTCAGCAACGACATGACCACGAAGGCGATCACGGCCGCCGCACCTCCGATCGCTGCGTCCGCGCCCGCGGCGACGGCCGCCGCAAGGGCGAAGGGCGCCAGGAAGAAACCGTTCGTGAGGATTTCTCCGACCCCGAAGGCTCCGGCGAGAACGACCCACACGATCCACCCTGACATCTCAGATTCGAGATTAGCGCGCGCAGGTCGATTTCCAGCGAACTCCCACGAGTCGGCGCGAGCGCTCAGGACACAAGCGCGCGGGCGAACTCGGCGGCGTCAAACGGCCGGAGGTCCTCGAGCTGCTCGCCGACGCCGATCAGCTTGACCGGAATCCCGAGCTCGGCCGCGATGGCCAGCGCGATCCCGCCCTTGGCGGTTCCGTCCAGCTTGGTCAGAACCAGGCCCGAGACGTCGATCACCTCGGCAAACAGCCGGGCCTGGCGCAGCCCGTTCTGGCCGGTGGTCGCATCCACCGTGAGCAGCGTCTCGTGGGGGGCCTCGGGGATCTGCTTGGCGATCACCCGGCGGACCTTGCCCAGCTCGGCCATCAGGTCGTCCTGGGTGTGCAGGCGCCCGGCGGTGTCGACGATCAGCACGTCGGCGTTCTGGCGCAGGACCTGGGTGACCCCCTCAAAGGCGACCGAACCCGGGTCGGATTCGGCCGGGCCGCGCACGAACCCGACCTCGGCGCGCTGGGCCCACAGCTCGAGCTGCTCGACCGCGGCCGCGCGGAAGGTGTCGGCCGCCGCGAGCACGACTGACTGGCCGAGCTCCTTGCTCAGGTGCCAGGCCAGCTTGCCGACCGTCGTCGTCTTGCCGGTCCCGTTGACCCCGGCGACGAGGATCACCGTGGGATGCGCGCGCAGGTCGATCCGGTCATCACCGGTCTGGGCGATGCCGGTGAGCAGCTCGACCAGCCGCTCTGAGAGCTGCTCTCCCCCGGTCAGCTTCTGCGCGGAGGCCTCCTGCTCGAGCTGTGCGACCACCTTGGCGGTCGTCTGGGCGCCGACATCGGCATAGATCAGCGCCTCCTCCAGGCGCTCCCAGGTCGCATCGGAGACATCCTCGAACAGGGTGGCCTGGATCTCTGACTGCAGCGCCTGACGGGTCTTGCGCAGGCTCTCGCGCAGCCGCCGGAAGCGACCGACGCGCCGCTCCTCGGTGGGAGCCGCCGATTCCGCGGACGGGTCCGCAGGGCCGTCGACGATGAAGAGATCCCGCCATTCGCGCGCCATGACGGCGGCGACTGTACCAGCGCGGCGGCGGCGGTCAGGCCGCCTGAAGCTCGGTAAGGCGGCGCGAGACCACCTTGGAGATCCCGTCGGAGCCCATCGACACTCCGTACAGCGAGTCCGCGGCGTCCATCGTGCGCTTCTGGTGGGTGACAACGATGAACTGCGCGCGCGACGAGTACTGGCGCAGCAAGGCGAGGAAGCGATCGATGTTGAAGTCATCCAGCGCGGCCTCGACCTCGTCCAGGATGTAGAAGGGACAGGGCCGGGCGAGGAACACCGCGAACAAAAAGGCCAGCGCGGTCATCGACTTCTCACCCCCGGAAAGCAGCGAGAGGCGTTTGGGGTCCTTGCCGGCGGGCGTGATCTCGATCTCGACCCCGAGCAGGTCCTCCTCGCTCTCTTCGGTCTCGGGCTCGTCGTGCTCCTCGCGCTCGGCGGACTCCGAGCCGTCGGCGCCGCCACGCTCGCCGCCGATTACCCGCGCCGGGGTCGTCTTCTCGCTGACCAGGCGAAGCCGGCCGCTGCCGCCTGGGAAGAGCTGGGTCGCAAGCTCCTCAAAACCGCGCGCGGTCGCGGCGAACGTCTCCTCGAAGGAGATGCGGATCTGGCGGTCGGTGTCGGTAATCAGCTTCTCCAGCTCGCGCAGCGCCGCTTCGAGGTCGACGCGCTGGGCCTCGAGCTCCTCGACGTGGGCCATCGCCTCCGCATACTCGTCCTGAGCGAGCGGGTTGACCGGGCCCAGCTGCTCGCGGCGGCGGGCCAGGCGGGCGAGGCGGCCGTCGAGCTCCTCGCGCGCCGCGTCGGCCAACGGC
>JALYTU010000062.1 GCA_030854125.1 Actinomycetota bacterium
CGCGACGAGAATCCGGGGCACGTCGGCCTCGGAGATGAGCACCTGGCGGGGCTTTGATCCCTCGTAGCCGGAGATGATCCCGCGGCGTTCGAGCATGTCGATCAGGCGCCCGGCCCGGGTGTAGCCCAGGCGCAGACGCCGCTGGAGCATCGAGGTCGAGGCGGTCCCCATCTGGGCGACCATCCCGATCGCCTCCTCGAGCAGCGGATCCTCGTTGCGATTGAGGCTGTCCTCGTCCTCGGTTGCCGTCTCCTCCGCCGGGGCCTCCTCGAGCAGCTCAGTGTGAAACTCCGGCTCGCCCTGTCGCCGCCAGAAGTCAGTCAGCTCGAGGATCTCCTCTTCACCGATGTACGCGCCCTGAATGCGCTGCAGCCGTGACGAGCCGACGGGTGAGAAGAGCATGTCCCCCTGGCCGAGCAGCGCCTCAGCGCCACCGGTGTCGAGGATCACGCGGGAGTCCACCTGGCTGGAGACCGCGAAGGCGATCCGCGACGGTACGTTGGCCTTGATCATGCCGGTGATCACGTCGACGCGTGGTGACTGCGTGGCCAGGACGAGGTGGATGCCGACCGCTCGGGCCTTCTGGGCCAGGCGGATGATCGAGTCCTCCACGTCGGCCGGTGCGACCATCATCAGGTCGGCGAGCTCGTCGATCACGCACAGGATGTAGGGCAGGGCCGGTTCGTCGCGCTTGGCCCGTGTGCGATTGAGCTCGGGCAGGCTGCGGGTCCGGGCCAGCGACATGATCGAGTAGCGCTGCTCCATCTCCTTGACGAGGTTCTGCAATGCGTTGGCGGCCATCCGCGGGCTGGTGATCACCGGCGTGAGCAGGTGCGGGATCGATTCGTAGTGGTTGAGCTCGACCTGCTTGGGGTCCACGAGCACCAGGCGCACCTCGTGCGGAGTGGCTCGCAGCAGGATGCTGGACAACATCGCGTTGACGCACGCGGACTTGCCCGCGCCGGTGGTACCGGCGACGAGCAGATGCGGCATCTTGGCCAGGTCGGCGCCGATCGCGCGGCCGGCGATGTCCTTACCCAGCCAGACGGTCAGCGGTGACCAGTCCTCGGGCGAATCCTGGAAGACGTCCCCGAGGTGGACGATCCGACGGCGGGCGTTGGGAACCTCGACGCCGACCGCCTGCTTGCCCGGGATCGGCGCGAGGATGCGGATGTCGGTGGCGGCCAGTGCGTAGGCGAGGTCATCCTTGAGTTGGGCGACCTTGGCCACCTTGATACCCGGGGCCAGCCGGATCTCGTAGCGGGTGATGTGCGGTCCGGTGACACGCCCGATCACTGACGCCGAGATCCCGAAGTGCCCGAGCGTCTCGACCAGGGTCCGGGCGATCTGCTCCTGACCGGCCGTGTCGGGCTTGGCCGCCTCGGCGGTCGAGCGGGTGAGCAGGCGGGTGCCCGGGATACGCCAGACGAAGTCCGGATCGTCGGTGATCGAGGCGCGGTAGCGGCCCTGAGGAGTCAGATCCCCCTCGGAGACCTCAACCGCAGGGCCGGGCGCACCCCCGGCGGCAACGGCATCGCCCTCGGGGTCCAGCTCGGGCGGAATGTCCTCGTCGGGATCGGGATCGAACAGGCCGGGGGCGAACGGCTCCGGGCCAGAGGCGGCAGCGAGATCGGGGTCGGGAAGCTCGCCGACAATCGCGGGCGCTTCGACGTGGGTGGCCCGCACGACCAAGGGGTCGGATTCGGGTCCCAGCAGCAACTCGGCCGCGTAGGCATCCTCGCCGGAGGGCACGCGGCCGGGACGGGTGCGCGCTGCCGCCGCCGTCTCGGGCCGGCGGATGACCGAGGCGCGTAGGTCATCGGTCGAGCGGCGCAGGACGCGGCCGGTCTCGGCCACACCCGCGCCGGTGAAGCGCAGGACCCCGGCCAGGGTCGCGCCGGTGACGAGGATGACGCCCGCCGCCAGCAGGAAGATCGCGAGGATGTGGGCGCCGAGGGTGGACACCAGGTGCGAGATCGCCCACAGCTCCCCCTGCCCGACGATCCCGCCACGGCGCTCGAAGGCGGTCGCATGCCAGAAGGCACGCGCGGAGGTCTGACCAGGGCCCAGGCCGAGCGTTCCGGCGGCCAGCGCGAGCGTGATCGCCGCAATCAGGCAGATCACACCGGTGCGCAGCGGACGAGCCGGGGGGCGCAGCTCTCGGACCAGGATCAGTCCACCCGTGGCGACGAGCCCGGCCGGAATCACGTAACCGACCTCACCGAGCACGAATCGCATTCCTCGCACGGCGCCATCGCCCAGGGTCCCACCGGTCCAGTGCGCGTAGGCGACGCCACCGAGGAACAGCCCGATCGCGATCAGCGCCAACGCGAGAATGTCGATGTGGTGAGCCTCGGGGCGGAACGCGGGCAGGCCGGGACGGCTGGAGAGCAGCGAACGCCGGGCGCGCTTGGGCGGCGCCTTACGAGCCGCGGCTGGGCGCGACGCGGGCTTGCGCGTCGCCGGTTTGCGCTTCTGGCGGGTGGCGGCCATGGTCCGATCTCGGGGCTTCGACAGATCCCGCCAGGCTCCTGCCTCGGGCACGGCTCCCCAGGCCGCAAAGTGCGCGGCAATCGGCTGGCGGCGGGGATGCGTGTCAAGGACCGCCCGAGCCGTACCATCTGCGCGGCATGGCCGATTTCGACCGCCCACCCCGCGTGCTCGTCGTCGAGGACGATGACGCCATCGCACAGGTGCTGATGCGCTCGCTGCGCATGGAGGGCTACGAGGTGCGAATTGCGCAGGACGGCCCGGCGGCGCTCGGACAGGCCCACAGCTTCCTGCCGGATCTCGTCGTGCTCGATCTCGGGCTGCCGGGCATGGACGGCTTGGAGGTGGCGCGCGAGCTGCGCAGCCAGTCCGATGACGTCCCGATCCTCGTGCTCACGGCTCGTGACGCGGTGGAGGCGCGGGTCGAGGGTCTGGACGCCGGAGCCGACGATTACCTGGTCAAGCCGTTTGAGCGCCAGGAGCTGTTGGCGCGGCTGCGCGCCCTGCTGCGTCGCCGCCCCCCGCGCGGGCAGGCCCATCTGGCGGTCGGCGATCTGCGTTTGAATCCCGACACCCACGAGGTGCTGCGCGGTGACCGCACCGTCGAGCTCACCCAGCGCGAGTTCGAGCTGCTGGAATATCTGATGCGCAACGAGCGTATCGTCGTCTCGCGCCAGCGGCTGCTTGACGAGGTGTGGGGGTATGACCCCTTCTCGATGACGAACACGATCGAGGTGTTCGTCTCCAACCTACGACGGAAACTGGAAGCCGGTGGCGAGCCTCGTCTCCTTCATACGATCCGCGGCGCGGGTTACGTACTCCGGGTATAGGTCGGTCCCGATCCGCTGGCGGCTGGCCGGCGGATCGGCGGCGCTGACCCTCGTGATCCTGGCCGGGTTCGCGGTCGTCGTCGGCACGCTCACCGGGCGCCAGGTCCGCGAACAGTTCTCCTCCCAGCAGACGGCGGCGATCGACCGTCTCGCCTCGCAGCTGAACCACAAGCTCAGCTACAACACCAAGGGCCAGCTGGAGTGCCTGAAGACCAAGGTCCACCTCTCGGACATCGCCAGCGTCGAGAACGCGCAGATCCGCATCTTTGACGCCAACGACGGGCTGCTGCAGTGCACTCAGAAGAAGATCCGCCTGCGCCGGGGCAGCCCGCTCAAGCCCGAGTACTTCAACACGGCTCCGGCTCGGACCTCGGGGACCTTCAACTCCAACGGCTACCGCGTCGCGGTGCGCCTGATCAACGTGCAGCCCAGCGGTCAGGTCGTGCTCCTGTACGCGCTGCCACTGTCCGATCTCGATCGCACCGTCGCCAAGGTCCAGGTCTTCCTGCTGCTCGGCGTGCTCGGGGGCACGATTCTCGCCCTGATTGCCGGCCTGTTCGTGTCGGCGCGCGCGATGCGGCCGATCGTGGAGCTGACCGAGGCTGCGGGCGAGATCGCGCGGACCCGCGACGCCAGCCGCCAGGTGCCCCATCCCGAGGCCAACGACGAGATCGCCGAGCTGGCCAGCACCCTGGAGGGGATGCTCGGCGCCCTGGACGCGGCCCGCTCGGACACCCAGGGCATGCTCGACCGCCAGAGGGAGTTCGTGGCGGATGCGTCACACGAGCTCCGGACGCCCCTGACCAGCGTGCTGGCCAATCTCGAACTGCTCACTGAGGAACTCGAGGGAGAGCAGGCCGAGACCGCCGAGGCGGCGTTGCGCTCGACCCGGCGGATGCGCCGCCTGGTCGGGGACCTGCTGCTGCTGGCCCGTGCCGACGCGCGGCGGATTCAGCCCCGGCGCACGACCGATCTCGCCGAGGTGCTCGTCGAGGCCGCCGGTGAGCTCGGGCCGATGGCCGAGCGCCACGAGCTGTCGATCGCTCCCGGGCCTGCGCCGGTCACCGGGGTGCGCGACGAACTGCACCGGCTCGTGCTCAACCTGCTCGAAAATGCGGTACGCCACACGCCGCCCGGGACCCGGATCCATGCCACCACCGGGCTGCGGGATGGCGAGGCTGTGCTCACCGTGTCCGATGACGGGCCCGGCATCGCCCCGGCACTGCAGGCCCGCGTGTTCGAGCGCTTCGTGCGGGGCGGTCGCGACGGCGGCCGGGGCTCGGGGCTGGGGCTGGCGATCGTGCGCTCGGTCGCGATCTCGCACGGCGGCACCGTCGAACTCGAATCGCCCGAGACGGGCGCGGGGACGCGCTTCGTGATCCGTTTGCCCGGCGAGCGCGTCGCCGTCACCACGCCGGCGACAACGCTGCCGGTCGATCAGACCTCGACGACGACCGGCAGGACCATCGGGCGCCGGCGCAACCGCTCGTAGACGAACTTCGCGAGGTCATCGTGCAGCTCCTGCTGCAGCAGATCGATCTCCCGGATCCCCTCGTCGGCGGCGTGAGCCAGCGAGCGCTCGACCTCGATCCTGAGCTCCTCCATCAGTTCGTCGGCCTGCTCGACGAACGGGACTCCCCGGAAGATGACCTCGGGGGCGACCATCGACTCGCCGGTCTGCTCAGAGACGGTGGCCACGACGATGAAGATCCCGTCAGCGGACAGCATCCGGCGGTCGCGCAGCGCGACGTCGGCCGGATCCCCGATGTCGACGCCGTCCACGAAGATCATGCCCGCCTGGACCGCCTCTCCGAACCGGGCACCGCGACCGTCGATCTCCAGCGGCAGCCCGTTCTCGCCCTTGAACACGTCTTCGGGATCGATTCCGACCGCGTCGGCGAGCGCCGCATGCAGATGGATGCGCTTGTGGTCACCGTGCATCGGCAGCACGTAGCGCGGGCGCACGAGGTTGAGCATCAGCTTGACCTCCTCGGCGTAGCCGTGCCCGGAGGCGTGAATCGGCGCCTCCCGCGGGGTGATCACGCTGCACCCGATGTGGTAGAGCCGGTCCACCGTCTCGTTGACTGCTCGCTCGTTGCCGGGAATCGGCGTGGCCGAGAAGACCACTGTGTCCCCCCCGCGCAGCGTGACCTGTCGGTGGTCGTTATAGGCCATGCGCCGCAGCGCCGAGAGCGGTTCGCCCTGGGATCCGGTGGAGATGACCACGACCTTGTGGTCGGGGAAGTCCTCGATCTCGTGGGGCGGAATCATCATGCCCTCGGGAATCTCGATGTGGCCGAGGGTGCGACCGATGTTGACGTTCTTGCGCATCGAGCGCCCGACCAGGGCAACCTTGCGCCCGAGCGCGGCCGCGGCATCCACGACCTGTTGGACGCGGTGGATGTTGGAGGCGAAGCTGGTGACGATGATCCGGCCCTCGGCGCGGCCGAACACCTCCTCCAGATGCGGGCCCACCTGGCGCTCGGAGGGTGAGAAGCCCGGGCGATCGACGTTGGTGGAGTCGCCGCACAGCAGCAGCACCCCCTCTGACCCGAGCTCGGCGAGCCGCGCCATGTCGGCCGGCGGACCGTCGACTGGGGTCTGATCGAACTTGTAGTCCCCCGTGAGCAGCACAATCCCCAGCTCGGTCCGCAACGCCACCGCGCAGGCGTCGGGGATCGAGTGGGTCATGTGGATCAGCTCGAGCCCGAACGGGCCGAGGTCCACGTCCTCGCCCGGGGCGAGGTCCTCGAGATGGACGTCCTTGAGCTTGTGCTCGTCGAGCTTGGACCGGGCCATCGCCATCGTCAGCGGGCCGCCGTAGATCGGCGGGCGATACTCGTCACCCAGTTCGCGCAGGAACCAGGGCAGGGCACCGAGATGGTCCTCGTGTCCGTGCGTGATGACGATCGCCTCGATGTCGGAGGCACGCTTGCGCAGGTAATCGAAGTCGGGCAGCACGAGGTCGATCCCGAGCATGTCGGTGGTCGGGAAGCGCAGGCCGGTGTCGACGACGACAATCCGGCCTCCGTACTCGACGACCGTCATGTTCTTGCCGATCTCGCCCAGGCCGCCGAGCGGCAGGACGCGGAGTTTCTCGTTGCTCACGTGGTGATCTCTCTTGGTTTTGTTATCTCGACGCCACGGAGAGCAGGCCGTGGCGTTCGAGCATGTCCCGGACGATCACCAGCTCGGAGGCATCAAGTTCGACGTAGGGCAGCCGCGGGGCGCCGACCGGTATGCCGGTCAGGCCCAGACCGGCCTTGATGCTGCACGCCAGCGGGGTGATCCCGAGGTCGCGGTAGACGTCCTGAAGCTGCGCGTCGATCTGATGCCGATGCTCGGGCTCGTCGACCATCCGGCGCATCTCGGGACCGACGAAGTGGCTGGCCGTGAGGATCCCGCCCGGCTCGCCGAGATCGAGCACGTCGGCGAGCATGTCGTCGTTGCCGGCGTAGATCATCATGCCGTCGATCGGGGCGAGGTTGGCGGGGTTGGCCTGCTTGACGCCGACGATGCCGTCCAGCTGCCCGAGCTCGGCGACGAGCTCATTGGGCAGGTCTGCGCCGGTGCGCTGGGGAATGTTGTAGAGCAGGATCGGCAGGTCGGTCGCCCGCGTCACCTCGCGGTAGTGGGCGAGGATCCCGCGGCGGCTGGGGCGGTTGTAATACGGGTTGACCGAGAGCAGCGCGTCGGGGCCGATCTCGGTCGCGCGCTCGGTCAGGCGCACGGCGTGGCGGGTGTCGTTTGAGCCGACGCCGGCGATGATCGTGGCCTGACCCTTCATCTCGCGTACGGCCAGCGCGATCATTCCGAGGTGCTCCTCGTCGTCGAGAGTCGCTGCCTCTCCCGTCGTGCCGCAGATGACAAGGCCATCGGAGCCGTTCGCGACGAGATGGTGCATGAGCCCGACGGCGGCAGCCTCGTCAACCCGGCCGCGGTCGTCAAACGGCGTGACCATGGCGGTGAGGATCGTGCCGAGTTGCTCTCCCATGGTTGCCATTATCGCAGCCCCGCGGACGCGATCAGGACTCCAGGACGCGCTCGTAGACGCGCCAGCGCTTGACGATCCGCCCCCCCATCGCCTCGAGGCCGCGGTTCATCGCGGTGTTGGTCTCGAGGATGAAGCTCGCCTCTCCGCGCTTCTGGGGGCGGCGGGCGGCGGTCTGAAAGTGCTCGAGGTAGAGCGCGGCCGCCACGCCCGTGTGCTGATACTCAGGCAGTACGCCGAGGAATCCGATCCGGACGCGATCGGTGATCCGCGCGCGGTTGAGGTAGTGAAACCAACCCAGCGGCAGCAGCCGGCCCTGCATCTTGGCGTAGACCTGATTGATGTCGGGGATCGTGATCGCCACCGCGATCGTCTTCGAGTCCTGCTCGGCGATCATGAACCAGTTGCGGTCGAACACGAGCTGCATGTCGATCGCGTAGGCGTCGAGGTCGGCCTTGGAGTAGGGAACGAAGCCCCAGTTGCCCGACCAGGCGGCGTTGTAGACGGTCGCGAACTCCTCCATCTCGCGGCGCAGGTGGCGGCGGGACATGCGGCGAATGGTGATCCCGTACTTGTCCGCTGCGCGTTGTGCGATCTTGGGCAGGATCGGGTTCATGTTCTCCTGATCGGAGATCTCCAGCCCCCAGCCGTAGAGGTCCATCGCCTTGGTCAGATCGGCCTCCTCGCACCGATCGAGGTAGTAGGGCGGGTTCCACGGCTCGCGGATCAGCGGCTCGTGCTCAAAGCCCTCGAACAGGATCCCGGCCTCGTCGTTGATCGAGAAGCTCCACGGCCCGATCATCCGCTCACAGTCCCGCGCGCGCAGCCAGGCCTCGGCGGCGCCCAGCAGCTTCTCGAGCACCTCAGGGTCATCCTCGAACTCCAGGAAGCCGAACATCCCCCAGCGGGAACCGTGGTGCGCGTTAAAGGCGGTGTCGAGATGGGCGGAGATCCGGCCCACGACCCGTCCGTCGCGGCGGCCCAGGAAGTACGCCGCCTCGCCGTGGCTGAAGAACGGGTTCAGGCGCCGGTGCAGGAATTGGTAGCGCTCGAGCTTGACCGGCGGGACCCATGGCGTGCCGGCGTGCAACCGGTAGGGCAGCGCGACGAACGCCCGCAGATCGCCGGCCCCGCTCGCCTCTCGCACCTCGATCGTCATCGGCTGGGCACCCTAGCCGAAGCCGGGATGGCCGGTTCGCCGCATCGCGTATACATGGGACCATGAGACGGTGGCTTTCGACGTTCGGGGCGCTGCTGGCCGGTGGCCTGCTCGCGTTCGGGCTCGTCGCACCGGCCGGCGCGGACTGGACGGCCTACCACGAGGGCGGCGCCCTCAGCGCGGCTGACCACAGCTCCGGGCGCGCCGCTCCGCTGAAGCCGGCCTGGAAGGCCGCGGGGCTGAACGGGACCGTCTGGAGCGAGCCCCTGGTCTACCACGGCCTGGTCATCGTGGCCACCGAGGCAAACGACATCTACGCCTTCCGGGAGCGCACCGGCGTCCGCGTCTGGCATGCCCGCCTCGGTGCCCCGGTGCCCGCCTCCACGCTGCCCTGCGGTGACATCTCCCCCACCGTCGGGATCACCGGCACCCCGGTCATCGATCCCCGCACCGACACCCTGTACGCGGTCGCTGACCTGCGCTCGGGAGCATCGGCCCGCCACACGCTGTTTGCGCTCGAGGCCCGCACCGGGCGCCGCCGGTTCGCCCGCAGCGTCGAGCCGCCGAGCAACCCACTCAACCAGCTGCAGCGCGAGGGGCTGGCGCTGGACGCAGGCCGCGTCCTGATCGGCTTCGGCGGAAACGACGGCGACTGCGCCCAGTAC
>JALYTU010000619.1 GCA_030854125.1 Actinomycetota bacterium
AGATGCCGCCGGTCGCCTTCTTGACGATGTCCTCGAGGGCCATCGACTCGAACTCGGTGCCCTTCTGCAGGTTGTTGAGGTTGTCGACGTAGGCCTTGTGATGCTTGCCGTAGTGGTACTCGAGCGTCTCCTGGCTGAGGCTCGGTGCGAGTGCGTCCATCGCGTACGGCAGCGGGGGAAGTTTGTGTTCCATGAGAGTCCTCTTGACGGTAGTTTGTGGATTCGTCGCCGGTCCTAGGCAGTTTGCGTGCGCACGGCGCCATATGGCTGAGGCGTCTGCATCTGGGGTGCCTTGCCAGGCCTTCGGTTTATGAGGGTAGCGCTTCCGTGCGTGTCACCGGCGCGAAGCCAGTTGCTCGCGTACTTCGGTGACGTGTTCGCCGACTTTGGACACCGCGTCCTTCAGTTCTGCCTCGCTGCAGTGGAGTTCCTTGCACCAATAGCTCAACTCGGTCGGATCATAAGTCTCCCGTTCGGCCGGTGCGAATGCGCGCTCGGAACTGCGTCCAACCGCGGCCGGGTCGGTCATCTTATCGATTGTGCCCCTGGTTAACCGAAAGACACCGCGCAGGTTGATACCCTCAAGCTGGGTCGGTGCGATGCGCCCGAGCAACTCGGGCCGCACGATCTGACGCCGGGTTCGACCAGCGATCCAACACTGATCCGCCCCGGGATTCGTGGAGGCCCGTTGGCTTGAGTCAGGCCGACATGGCTGACTCGACGAGTTGACGATAGTAGTTGGCTTCGAACTCGACTGGCGGGATGTGCCCGATGGGCTCGAGCAGCCGATGGTGGTTGAACCAAGTCACCCATTGCAGGGTCGCCAGCTCGACCGCCTCCTTGGGGTAATCGTATCTTTCCGGCATTTTGATACGGTCACTGTCCGGCGGCTGCGAATCTCACCAGCCGCGCTCGGGCGGCGGTCAGGGTTGTCAAATAGCCAAGAGAGGCGTTCTGCAAGTACTTGTCGGGCTAACGTTTTGCTGGCTAACCGTATCAATTCGATAAAACGATACGATTGCCCCAGAAGAGGATGAGCCCCTTGCCCTCGGACAACGCGGACAGCACTCTTCACCCCACGGACTCGGTGCCGCTGGCGCTGGTGTTCACGCCGCACGGCCGTCTTACCTTGAGCCCTGCAGTCGATACGCCCTTGCTGGAAGCCCCCACCGCTGGCCGTCTGCAGGAGGCGTTTGCGCGCGGCTCGGGCCATGGCCTGCTGCAGCTCGGTGCGGGCGAAGTGTCGACTACGCTGCCAGCCGTCCTGTCCTACTGGCGGGACTTCGCGGCGCGCTACGTGACCGCGTTGTGCACGTTACCGGACGCCGAGGGGCGTGGCGCCCGGGTTCATGTCGCGCCACCCGCCGACGAAGTGTTGGCGTCACTAGCCGATGCCGCTCCGCTAATGGCGGGCGCCGAGTATCTGACGAGGACCGCGCTTGGCGCACTCTGGCAAGACCTCGACGCGGCGTTCGCCACCGAGCTGCTCGAGGCGGGCAGCACCGTTCAGGACTTCCTTCGACGCCACGACCCGGCATGGAACCTCGTCGGTCGGGTGCACTTCAACCTGGCCGAGAACCGCAAGGACGACGAGGCGCCGTTCGCATTCGTCGCCACCTACACGACGCGGCTGTCGAAGCAGTCCAAGGCCCAGCACCTTCCCCTGGGGCGGGCGCTGCGAGAGTACGCCGACTCGTCGAATCAGGAGCTGCTGTCGCTGCTGCTGCCGGTCCAGCGCGCGGCAGAGCACTGCACCTGGCTCAAGGCGATGGTCGACAGCGGCGAGATCTTTCACCCCTTGCGGTGGACGCCGGAAGACGCCTTCGCGTTGCTGCGGGACGCCCAGACGCTGGAGGCGGCGGGCATCGTTTTGCGCATGCCCGCCCGCTGGCGCGCAGGACGACCGGCCCGCGCCCAAGTGACGGCCACCCTCGGCGCGGCGACCCCCTCGACGCTGGGACGCGACGCCCTGCTGGACTTTCAGATGGACGTCACGCTCGAAGGCGAGCCGCTCAGCGCCGGCGAGATCGAGGCCTTGCTCGCCCAGTCCAACGGGCTTGCGCTCATTCGCGGCCACTGGGTCGAGATCGACCACGACAGGCTCACCGCGGTGCTCGAGCGGTTTCAGCAAGTGGAGGCGGCAGCTTCGTCGGGGGGCTTGAGTTTCGGCGATGCCATGAGGATGCTCGCGCGCGCCGATGCGGCCGACACAGAGGCGGCGTCCGAAGCCGGCACGGATTGGTCGCAGGTGGTCGCAGGCCCCTGGCTGGCCGACACGCTGCACGGACTGCGCAGCCCGCAGGGACTCGACGCGCTGGATCCAGGGCCAGCGTTGCGGGCAACGCTGCGGCCCTACCAGCAGGTCGGCGTGCGCTGGCTGCATCTGCTGTCCCGGCTCGGCCTGGGCGCCTGCCTGGCAGACGACATGGGCCTTGGCAAGACCATCCAGGTGCTGTCGCTGCTGCTGGTTCTGAAGCGGGCCCCCGCCCGAACGCTGGCGAAGCCGAGCCTGCTGGTGGCCCCGGCCTCGTTGCTCGGCAACTGGGCGAGCGAGATCGCGCGCTTCGCGCCAAGCCTCAACCTGCTGCTGGCGCATCCGTCCGCGTTGCCAGCTGACGAACTCAAAGCAGTCGACGCAGGCCGACTGGCGCAGTTCGACCTCGTCATCACGAG
>JALYTU010000620.1 GCA_030854125.1 Actinomycetota bacterium
GGACATACGCGTGCGGCTCGGGTCTGGCCGTGGGTCTTATCTACCGTCCCCTCTGCAGGTTGACGGGATCGTAGATAGGGCCCCGTCGCGCTGAGCAGAGCCATGCACAAGTATCTGGCGGCGAATCGTTATCGTCGTCCGGCTGACGCTCGATAGGTGATCTTGTGCCGTCTGGCCTCCTTGTCCTATCCGGCCCCAGCGATACCGGCATGTTCCGGGGCGTCAGCGGTCCTGCTCGCGGTTGCGTCCTGCCTGGAAGTCGTCTGCGCCCTCTGGATCATGAGCGGCCGCGCGGCCCTCCTGGTATGCGCTGGTGCGCTCCCGCTGTGGCGGGTCTCCACTGTCTGACGATGCGCCGATGTCGCGGTTGTCCTCGTGGTCGTCGGTGACCGAGGAGTTTCGACCGGGGTTGCGCTCGCGGTCGCTCGACTGCACCGCTGAGGTCCCAGCAAAGTCCTCACGCTCATCCTCGCCGACCAATTCGTGATCGGCCAAGCCCTTCTCGTGCAGCTTTGCCTTCTCCTCTTGCAAATGCGCCTCGGCGCGCTCGCGCCGCGCCTCCTGCTCGGCCACCCGCGCACGCTGCTCGGCGACCTGAGCCTTCCGCTCGCGGCCGGCTGCCTCATCCCGGTGCTCATCCACCACCTGCTCACGCCGTTGATCAAGCTCACGTTCACGCTTCTGGAGCAGTGCGCGCTCACGCATCCGCGGCAGCAGCAACAAGAGCACGATAACGAGGACAACGACGACCACGATCACCACGATTAGGACAGTTGACATCTCGCATCTCCTTTAGCCCTAGGGTCAGAACGGGTCTACCCGAGATCGACCTACCACCATCAATCAGACAAAATCTTTCAGCGCCCGCCGCCCTGATTCTGCTGCGTGACCGGGCGCTGCAGGAGCCATCGCGTGCACGAACGCGGGCAGGTTCCCCCGCAGCTGACGCTGACCGACATCGAACCGCGGCAGCGCACCGATGCTGAAACGCCGACGCGCGGATCAGCCGCGTTCGCCTGCGTGAACCACGCTTTGCTACGGCTTGGAGGCACGCGCCTGAGTCGACCTCCGCCGGCCGACCCCCGGTTCTGCTTAGTTACCCATCCAGCCGTGAAGCCGCGGCTATTGCTCTGAGCACCGCCCGGACCGAAGCCAAAGCCCGGGCGGCGCCGACGTAGCTGGGAGTCTCCTAGTAGTGCTCCGTTAGGTGTTTGGAGGAGTCTGGGTTTTGCGGGCGAATCTTCTTGGCGATCGTGCCGTCGTTGAGGGGGTCATCATGCAGGCTGTGGCTGGGTTGTCTGAGCGTGAGCTGGCGCGGGTGCGTGGGCGGCTGGTCGAGTTCGCCGGTGAGATGTTTGAGTCGATGCGGCGTAAGGATCAGCGGCGGTGGGGTGAGGTGTATCTGCGCGGGTTGATGCTCGATGGCAAGCGCAAGTCGATCGAGCCGATGGCCGCCCGGTTGGCGGATGGCGATGAGCAGTGTTTGCAGCAGTTCGTCAATCAGTCGCCGTGGGATCCGGTGGCGGTTCGCCGGGCGTTGGCGGTGCGAATGAGCGATGAGCTTTCCCCGGAGGCGTGGGTGATTGATGACACCGGGTTTCCGAAGTTCGGTAAGCACTCGGTCGGGGTTGCGCGTCAGTATTCCGGGGCGTTGGGGAAGGTCGGTAACTGTCAGATCGGGGTGTCGGTCAACGCCGCGAGCGACGAGGCGTCGTGCGCGTTGGACTGGCGGTTGTTTATCCCGAAGGAATGGGATGCGGAGACCGAGTTCAACCAGGACCGGCGCGTGAAGGCAAAGCTGCCCGACACCGTTCATCACGTGCAGAAGTGGCGGCTGGCGCTGGAGATGATCGACGAGCTTGCCGGCTGGGGGATCAAGCCGCCGGTCGTGCTCGGCGACGGTGCCTACGGCGATATCACCGAGTTTCGCTCGGGCTTGCAGGAGCGCGAGATCGCCTACGTGCTGGACGTCAAGAGCACGACCTCGGCCTACCTCGAGGACGTCAAGCCCACGACGCCGCCTCAGCCCGAGGGTCGCGGCCGTCCACCCAAGGCGCGCTATCGCGAGGATCCCTCCTCGCTCAAGACGCTGGCGCTTGAGGCCGGCGAAAACACCACCATGACAGTGACCTGGCGCGAAGGTACCCGGGGCGAGATGACGTCCCGGTTCCTCGCACTCCGGGTCCGCCCCGCCAACATCGCACTGCGTAACAACGCCAACCGAAACGGTGAGGAGATCCCGGTGTGCTGGCTGCTGTGTGAATGGCCGCCCGGCACGACCGAACCGAGCAAGTACTGGCTCTCAGACCTCCCAGCCGACACTGAACTCACCGATCTCGTCAGGCTCGGCAAGCTGCGCTGGCGCATCGAGCACGACTACCGCGAACTCAAAGACGCACTCGGGCTCGATCACTACGAAGGCCGCACCTACCCCGGCTGGAACCACCACGTCACCCTCGTCGCGGTCGCGCACGCGTTCCTCACCCTGCAGAGACGGCGACCTCAACTCAGGGCGGCAGCCTGACCCTGTTCGGGGTCGTCCGGGAGCTCCAACGACTCCTGGCCTGCTGGGACGGGAACTGCCCCGTCTGCCGCAGAGCGCTGCCGCCCGATCACGCATTCAACAAAACCTGACCTAACGGAGCACTACTAGGGCTCTCATAGCACGGCCC
>JALYTU010000621.1 GCA_030854125.1 Actinomycetota bacterium
GCCCGGCGAGCGCCGCGCCATCCTGGGCCCCAACGGCGCCGGGAAGACGACACTGTTCAACGTCATCTCCGGGGACATGCCCGCCAGCGCCGGGACGATCGAATTCCGAGGCGAGGATGTGAGCGCGATCTCCGCCGCCGGCCGAGCCAAGCGCGGCATCGGGCGGACCTATCAGAACTCTCGGCTGTTCCTCGGCCTGTCGGTGGAGGACAACCTGTATCTCGCGGTGCTGGGGACGCGGAACGGCCATCTGCGCCCGTTCCTCCGCAAGGAAGACAAGGAGCACCGCGCGCGGGCCCGCGAGCTGGCCGCGACCGTGGGGCTGAATAACCGGGGCGGCACCCCGGTCGGCGCGCTCTCGCACGGCGAGCAGCGCGAGCTCGGCGTGGCCATGGCGAGAGCTGGAGATCCGAAGCTGATGCTGCTCGACGAGCCGGCGTCCGGTCTTTCCCGTGGCGAGCGGGTGGCGCTCACCGAGCTGCTGCTGGCGCTCGACACGAGCATCACGCTGATCTTGATCGAGCACGACATGGACGTCGCGCTGCGGGTGGCCAACAGCGTCACGATGATGCACGACGGCCGCAAGATCGTCGAGGGCACCCCGGACGAGATCCGGGCCAACGATCTCGTCCACGAGCTGTACCTGGGCGGACGCGTGGCCGGCGCCGAGGGTCAGCCGTGAGCGCCGGTGGCGACGGCCGGCCGCTGCTCAGCATCCAGGAGCTCGACGCCCATTACGGTCGCTCGCACGTGCTCCAAGGTGTGAGCTTCGAGATCGGTCACGAGCCGGTCTCGCTGATCGGCCGCAACGGCATGGGCAAGAGCACCCTGTGCAACGCGATCATGCAGATCCGTCCGCCCACGGTTCGGGGATCGATCCGGTTCCAGGACAAGGAGCTGGTCGGACTGCCGTCCTACAAGATCGCCGCGCTCGGCATCGGCTACGTCCCCCAGGGCCGGCGACTCTTCCAGTCGCTCACCGTGGCCGAGCATCTGCGGATGGCGGCGCCGCGCCGGCGTGAAGCGAAGCGCCGCTGGACCCCCGAGCGCATCTACGAGCTGTTCCCGCGGCTGGCCGAGCGCAAGGAGACGGGCGGAACCCAGCTCTCCGGCGGCGAGCAGCAGATGCTGGCGATCGGCCGCGCCCTGCTCGGCAATCCGAAGCTGCTGATCATGGACGAGCCGTCGGAGGGCCTGGCCCCCACGGTCATCGAGACCCTGATCTCCACCTTCCGCCGGCTGGCGGGCGAGGGTCTCTCGATCCTGGTCGTGGAGCAGAACCTGGCTGTGGCCACGGCCCTGGCCGAACGTCAGCTGGTGATGGTGGCGGGGCAGATCGCCACCGAGACGACCGCCGGCGCCCTGGCCGGCGATCCCGACGCACAGCGCCGATGGCTCGGCGTTGAACGCGGCTAGTGGTCTGACGGTGTCCGGCGTCCAGCCCCCGTCCGAGCAGCGCCGGCCATCGATCGTCCTGGTGGGGACGCTGGACACCAAGGGCCACGAATACGCGTTTCTGCGGGAGCGGATCAATGACGCCGGCGCGGACGCGATCCTGGTTGACGCCGGGGTGCTCGGTGAGCCGCAGGTCAGCGCCGACATCTCCCGGGAGGAAGTCGCCCGGGCCGGCGGAGCCGATCATGCCGAGCTGGCACGGACGGGTGATCGCGGGCGGGCGGTCGAGGCGATGGGCCGAGGCGCGGGCGAGGTTCTCGGGCGGCTGTACGCCGAGGGCCGGCTGCAGGGAGGGGCGGCGCTGGGTGGCTCGGGCAACTCGTCGATCGCCGCCGCGGCGATGCGCGATCTGCCCGTGGGGGTTCCGAAGCTGATCGTCTCGACCGTCGCCTCGGGAGACACGCGTCCGTACGTCGGGGCCAAGGACGTGACGATGATGTACTCGGTCGTGGACATCTCCGGGATCAACCAGATCTCCTCCCAGATCCTCGGCAACGCCGCAGGTGCGATCGTGGGGATGGCCCGGGCCCAGTCCGCCCCCGCGGTGCACGGCAGGCCGCTGGTCGGGGCAACCATGTTCGGCGTCACCACCCCCTGCGTGACCCACGCTCGCGAGCGCCTGGAGGAGCTCGGCTACGAGGTGCTGGTATTCCACGCCACCGGGACCGGCGGGCGGTCCTTCGAGTCGCTGGCCGGCAGCGGTTACCTGGTCGGGGCACTCGACGCCACCACCACGGAACTGGCCGACGACCTGGTGGGCGGGGTGCTCTCCGCCGGGCCCGCTCGGCTGGAGGCGGTCGGCCGCTCCGGAATTCCCCAGGTGGTCTCGCTGGGAGCCCTGGACATGGTCAACTTCGGTCCCGCCGACTCCGTGCCCGAGCGCTTTGCCGCCCGCAACCTGTACGTGCACAACCCGACGGTGACGCTGATGCGCACGACGCCGGAGGAGAACACCGAGCTCGGCCGGCGGATCGCCCGCAAGCTCAACGGCGCCGAGTCCCCCACCGAGCTGTTCGTGCCCCTGGGCGGGGTTTCGGCGATCGACCAGGAGGGGCAGCCGTTCCACGACCCGGAGGCCGACACCGCTCTGTTCGACGCCCTGCGCGAGGGCATCGATCCGGCCCGGGTGGAGGTGCACGAGCTCGATGCCAACATCAACGATCCGGCGTTTGCCATCGCGATGGCCGATCGTCTGCACGAGCTGATCGCGGGG
>JALYTU010000622.1 GCA_030854125.1 Actinomycetota bacterium
CCCGTTAGGGTGCGGCCCTGCTGTTCGTTTGGGTACTAGGCCCACTGGCCGCACGGAGCCGGCCGACCAATCGCTACCCTGCCTGACGTGGAACTGATCGATGGCGCGTCGGCCGAATTCGAGCGCGTGGTGCGTCAACTGCCGGCGGACTCGTGGAACCGGCCCACCCCGTCGCAGATTTCGGTACGCGAGTTGGTCGAGCACGTGGTGGTCGGCAACCGCTTCACTGCGCTACTGCTGGCCGGGGTTGGTCGCGACGAGGCCCGAGGCATGCTCACCGGCGGTCAGCTTGGCGACGATGCGGTGGCCGCCGTCGTCGAGTCGGCACGACGCCAGGCGGATGCCTTCGCCGACGCACCACCTGAGCAGCCCGTTCCGGGCCCGACCGGCGACATTCCTGCCGAGGCATTCCTCCGGTTGCGGCTCGTCGATCTCGTGCTGCACGCATGGGACCTCCTCCGCGCGGCGGGCCTCGACGAAACTCTTGATCCGCCAGTGGTCATCGGACTGTCCCGGCTGGTCGAACCACACCTGAAAGGCATGCTCGCGTACGGCGCGTACGGCGAGGGTCCGAGCGGTGCACTGCCTTCCGAAGCCTCGCAGCAGACCCGACTTCTTGACTGGTTCGGACGGCGGGTCTAGCCCTACGCCAAGCAAGCCGCGTGCGCGCCAGGACGTTCGCGCTGCCGAAAGCAGCGCTGCCGTGAGCAGCATGCGGCCCGAGCCCCGTGAGAGACAGGCACGCTGAGGTCATGGGCGATGAAGCACTGGTGCCGGGTCACCGGCTCGACGAAGAGATCTATCAACGGCTGTTCGAGCGGCGCACGCTGCTGCTCGGCGAGCCACTCGAACATTGGAACAGCAACCGGCTGTGTACCGGGCTGATCCTGCTCGCGGCCGAGGACCCGGTCACCGACATCCGGCTATTGATCAATTCGCCAGGTGGCTCGGTGCCGGGCATGCTCGCGATCCGTGACTGCATGCGGGCGATCCCGAACGACGTCGTGACGATCAACCTCGGCATGGCCTATAGCGCCGGGCAGTTTCTGCTCAGCTCTGGCACGAAGGGCAAGCGGTACACCGCGTTGCACTCGAAGGTCCTGCTGCACCAGGGCTCAGGCGGGATCGGCGGCACCGCAATGGACATCGCCATTCAGGCGGATGACCTCCGCCGGACTCGCGACACCGTGCTGGGCCTCATCGCCGAAGACACCGGGCAGGACGTCGCCGTGATCGAGCGCGACTCGCGCCGCGACCGCTGGTTCGATGCCACCGAAGCGCTCGCCTACGGGTTCGTCGATCACGTCGTGGAGCTTGGCGACGACATCCTTCCGAGACCACATCGACCGATCGGACTGGGGGCGCACCGATGACGAGCTACTCGATTCCCTACGTCACCACGCGTACGAACCAGGGCGAGCGCACCGTCGACATCTACAGCCGGCTGCTGGCCGAGCGGGTGATCTACCTCGGGACGGGTATCGACGACGGGGTGGCCAACGCCGTCATCGCGCAGTTGATCCATTTGGAATCCGAGAATCCGGACCAGCCGATCAACCTGTACATCAACTCGCCCGGCGGCTCGATCCCGGCGACGCTGGCGATCTACGACGCGATGCAGTACATCCGATCCACCGTCGAGACGACGTGCGTCGGGCAGGCAGCAGCAACCGCGGCGGTCCTGCTCGCCGGCGGGGCGCCGGGCAAGCGGCGGATCCTGTGCCACGGCCGGGTCGTCATCCACGCTCCCGCGGCCGAGGGGCGCGGCTCGATCCCCGACCTGGTGCTGGAGGCCGATGAGGTGGCGCGCGTTCGCACCATGCTCGAGCAGATCCTCGCCGAGCACACCGGTAAGCCCGCGGAGCAGGTGCGCGAGGACACCGAGCGCGACCTGATCCTCACCGCCCAGGGCGCGGCCGACTACGGCATCGTCGACGAGGTACTGACCAGCCGCGACCTGGCGGATTCCTCAGGCGGCTAGGCAGACCGGCGCGCCCGGCGTCCAGGCCGGCGCGCCCATCAGGCGGTGGCTGGCGCGGCGGGTGAGCTCGAGGACCGACAGGTCGAGCGCGCCGGACACCGCCGACAGCACCTCCGAGGACGGGTCCTTGAGGCCACGTTCGAGCTCGGAGAGGTATT
This sequence comes from Actinomycetota bacterium, assembly GCA_030854125.1. GTDB lineage: Bacteria > Actinomycetota > Thermoleophilia > Solirubrobacterales > Solirubrobacteraceae > Palsa-465. Next base: position 2,140 of record JALYTU010000622.1, read on the forward strand.
GCGGTGCCACCCCGGCGCGGGCGGCGACGTCGGCGATCCGCTCCGCACGATCAGTCCGTTCGGCGCGTAACTGCTCGCCAACCACCTCGCGCCACAGTGGCTCGGGCTGAGCCTGCGCGGTGGGGTGTGACCGCAGCGGGATGACGTTGTCCATGACTGTGACCCTAGCCACCCAAGGCCAACCGGGGATCCGGCGTTCGCTCAGCGCGAAGCACGAAGCACGAAGCACGAAGCACGAAGCACGAAAGGCAAGGGCCGGCTTCCGTGGGAAGCCGGCCCTTGCGCTATCTAGACGTTGTACGCGGTTTAACGGAAGTCGTTGTACCCGAAGTCATCGAGTGCAACGGCCTGGCCGCCACCCTGGCCGAAGCCGTAGTAGTCGCTCTCGTCGTAGCCGGCCATCGAGAACGCGGCAGCGCGCGCCTCTTCGGTCGGGTTGACCTCGACGTTGCGGTACTTGGCAATGCCGGTACCCGCCGGGATCAGCTTTCCGATGATCACGTTCTCCTTCAGCCCGAGCAGGCTGTCG
>JALYTU010000623.1 GCA_030854125.1 Actinomycetota bacterium
GGGTTGATCGGGGTTGCGGGGCTCGCGGGCGCGTGGCCTGCCCTGGCCGGCTTGGCTCAGACGGCCTGGCGGCGGGCCGCAATCGCCGCGGCGGGCTGGATCGCCCTACTGCTCGCCGCGCCGATCGCCGGCCGGACCCTCTATCTCAGCCCGTTTCCCGCTCTCGCCGTCGGCGATTCGGTGGGCCGGACCGCCGATCGGATCCTCGTGACGCCACTGACGACGGGCCTGCTCGCCCCGGCGGCGGTGTGGGCCATCGCTGCCGCGATCCTCCCGCTCGTGGTCCGGGGGCATTCGATCGCGCTCGATCTCGTGCGCGCCAGCGCCTGGGCGGCGGTGCTGACCGCGGCCACCCCGGCGGTGATCGTGGCCGTCCGGGGCGGCGGCGCAGCGCCGATGATCCCGGGAGCAGTCCTCGCCGGTGCGGCAGCGGCCATACTGGCGCTCGCACCTCGGTGGCTGGCGGTCCGCCGTCCCACCCTCGCGGCGCTGCGTCGAGCGAATGGTGCCGGGGCGCATTTTCCGTAGCATGAACCGCCCCGAGGGGGCTTGACCATGAGTGTGCTCAGGAGCATCGAGAGCAAGATCGCCGGCCTCGTCGAGGGGACGTTCAGCCGTGCCTTTCGCTCGGAGGTCCGGCCTGTGGAGATCGCCCGCAGGCTCACCCGTGAGATGGAGGAGCACAAGTCCCAGACGCTCGCGCGCACCTACGTTCCCAACGAATACCGGGTGTTCCTGTCCCCGCGCGACCGCGAGCGTTTCGCCGATTACGAGGAGGCGCTGGCCGCCGAGATGGCGGGATACCTGCTCGAGCACGCCCGCAGCGAGCGCCTTGCCCTGGTCTCGCAGCCGGTGGTCGCGTTCGAGACCGACGATCGCCTCGGGTTGGGCGAATTCGGCATCCAGACCTGTTCGGTGCATCCCGAGCGGGCCGAGGACGGTCGCGTCGATGTGCCGCGACCGCCGCCCGAGGAGTCCTCGGGCCGGACGATGGTCTACAGCACGGCGGGACGGGTCGCCGAGCCGCTGGAGGAACGTGCCCGCTCGCGCCAGCGGACCGCGCTGCTGGTCACCGGTGACCGGCGGCTGGTGGTCGGGGCCGAAGGCGTGACGATCGGCCGCAGCCGGCAGTGCGACGTGATGCTTGACGATCCCAACCTGTCGCGGGCTCACGCCGAGATCCGCCCACGGGGTGGCTCCTGGGTGGTCACCGACCTCGGCTCCACCAACGGCTCACGGCTCAACGGCCGGCGCCTTGACGCAACCGAGGTGCTCAAGCCCGGCGACGAGCTCGAGTTCGGCACCACCCAGCTGACCTTCGAGTTGGAGTAGACGCGATGCTCGCCCCCGTCTCCGTCGGCCTGAAGTTCGGCTTCCTGATCGTCCTCTACCTGTTCCTGATGTGGGTGGCGTGGAGCGCCGTACGGGACCTGCGCCGCGGCCGCGGCGGCGTTGTGCAGAGCGAGGACCCGCCGCCGGTGGATGCCACCGGCATGTACCCCGCGGTCTCCGATTTCGGGGGGGTCGAGCAGTTCGAGCCTCGGCTGTTGGTCGAGCGCGCCGCCGGGCACGAGAGCGGGGTTGCCTACGACCTCAGCGACGGCGTGATGCTCGGCCGCGGTGACGTCGAGATCAAGCTCGAGGATCCTTTCGCATCCTCTCAGCATGCGCGGATCTCCCGCCAGGGCCACGTGCTGGTGATCGAGGATCTCGGCTCGACCAACGGCACCTATCTCAATGAGGACCCGCTCGACGGCCCCCAGCCGCTGCACGACGGTGACCGCGTGCGGATCGGTGACTCGGAGTTCACCTACCTGCAATGACCCTGCGCGCCGCCGACACCGCCTCCCGAACCGATACCGGGCGCCAGCGCCGCGACAACGAGGACAGCTCGTTCGCCCGCGCGCCGCTGTTCGTGATCGCCGACGGAATGGGGGGCGCCCAGGCCGGCGAGGTCGCTTCGCGGATCGCCGTCGAGGCGTTCGCCGACGCGCTGCCCGAGCAGGGCAGCTCCGAGGAGCGCCTGGCCGGACGCGCGCAGCAGGCCAACCGTGACATCTACGAGATGTCGCGCACGACCCAGGAGCGAGCGGGCATGGGGACGACCCTGACCGCCGTCTACGTCGAGGAGACGGGTCTGGCCGTCGCGCACGTCGGTGACAGCCGCGCCTACCTCTATCGCCAGGGCGAGCTCGGACGGCTGACCCAGGATCACACCTTGGTCGAGGAGCTCCTGCGCCGCGGCAAGTTGACCGAGGAGCAGGCCGCCGAGCATCCCCAGCGATCGATCATCACCCGTGCGCTCGGGGTCGACCCGGTCGTCGAGGTCGACACCCGGACCTATGCGGGGCGGGCGGGCGACGTCGTCCTGATCTGCTCCGACGGGCTGACGTCGATGATCTCAGAGACGGCGATCGTTGAGGTGCTCGATGCCGAGCCCGACCTGGACCGGGCCGCCGAGGCACTGATCGCGGCCGCCAACGACGCGGGCGGCCGCGACAACATCACCGTGATCCTGTTCCGCCTCGAGGATGTCGGCGGCGCGACGCCCGAGCACGCGACGATGGTCGGGGTTCCCGCCGTGTCGGCCGATCCCGGGCTCGGCAGCGCCCCCCCCAGCGCGGCGGGCGATCCAGACGGCGCGCCCCGTGCTTCGGCCCCGCCG
>JALYTU010000063.1 GCA_030854125.1 Actinomycetota bacterium
GGCCTCACGCCGGGGGAGACTCCTGCGGGCGGCCCGCGAGGATGAGGCGGCGGCCCAGGCGATTGGGGTCAACATCACCCGTGAACGGCTGATCGCCTTCACCCTGTCCGGGGCAATCGCCGGACTGGGCGGCGCGCTTCTGGTCCACCAGCTGGGCAGCATCACCACCGATCAGGTCTTCCTCCAGCTCACCTTCCTGACCCTGGCGATGCTGGTGATCGGAGGCTCTGCCAGCCTGTGGGGCGCCACCGTCGGGGCCTTGGCAGTAAGTCTGCTCAGCTCGTTTCTGAGCACGGCCGAGAGCTCAGTCCATGTCGTGTTCTTCGAGCTCACCCTGCCCAACGGGGCCTCCGACCTGATCTTAGGCATTCTGATGGCGGCGATGCTGCTGTTCAAGCCGCTTGGGTTGACCTCCGGGCGAGAGTTCTCCTTCGGCTTCGTGGGACGCATGGCCCGGCGCTCGGGGCCGTCCGCCCCGGTAGATAGCGGCAGGTCCGGTGCCGGCGAGCAAGAACGTTCAAACCTCGGGCCGCGTTAGCCTGACCAAGGCCAGTGATGACCGCCGCTGACAAGCTCGCCGCCCTGCGCTCCACCGTTGGCCATCGCACGCTCGCCGAGCGTGCGTTCGCGACGTTGCACGAAGCGGTGGTGACGGGAGTGCTGTCACCCGGGGAACGCCTGCCGATCGAGGAGCTGGCCGACAGCCTCGGGATGAGCCCGATGCCAATCCGGGAGGCGCTCCGGCTGCTCGACTCGGTCGGACTGGTGGAGAACATCCCGCACCGCGGCGCCCGGGTGACAGGACTCTCGATCGACGATCTGCGCGAGGTCTATGAGGTCCGCCTCGCGCTCGAGCCGCTGGCCGTCCGCCACGCGGCCGAGATCTTCGGCGCCAAGGACGAGGCCCAGGCCCGGGAGCGGCTGGAGGAGCACGTCAAGGCCTATCGCGGGCGAGACCTGCGCGTGATCTGGGCGACCCACACTGCGTTTCACTTCGCGCTCTACGACGCCGCCCAGTCCCGCTGGATGACGCGCCTGATTCGGCCCCTGTGGGAGACCAGCGAGCGCTACCGGTTCGCCATGCTTCCCGTGCGAGCCAATCTCGACCAGCGCCGTTACGAACACGAGCGCATCCTCGAGGCGTGCGTCAGCCACGAGCCTGACGTGGCCGCGCGAGAGCTTTATGACCACCTTGCGCGGACGGCCAACCTGGTGGCCATCCAGATGGGTGCCGAGCAGCTATTCGAGCAGCCGGCGAACTCCGTCGAGCCGTCCGCGCTCGCCTGACCGGGGGCGATGACGGCTTGACGACTTTGATCAAATGTACGAGACTGCTTGATCCGTACCCGATCAGCGAAGGCCGATAGAAAGATGCTGTTGCGAGCAGTGGAGTACGTCCGCCCGGACAGCCCGGTGGAGGCGATCGCCGCCCTGCGCTCCAGCCGGCACGCCCGCGTTCTGGCCGGCGGCCAGAGCCTGGTCAACGTGCTCAAGCACCGCGTGGCCGCGTGCGAGCTGCTGGTCGACATCAGCCGCATAGACGAGTTGCGCTTCATCGACGCCGGCCAGGACGGTTCGGTGAGGATCGGCGCGGCCACCACCTACGACGAGCTTGACCGCTCCTCACAGCTCCGCGCGAGCCATCCCCGGGTGGCCGAGGTCGCCTCCGGCACGGTCGATCAGCAGGTGCGCTGCCGGGGCACGATCGGTGGCAACGCCTGCTACAACGATCCCGCGTCCAACTTCCCGCCCCTGCTCGTCGCCCTGGGAGCGACGATGCGGATCGAGTCCGCGGACGGCCCGCGTGAAGTCGCCGCCGAGGACTTTTTCTTCGCCCCGTTCGAGACCGCGGTGGGGACCGGAGAGCTGCTGCACAGCATCGTTCTGCCGCCCCTGAGCGGCCGCGGCGTCGGTCACAGTTCGATCCTGCTGGCGCAGGACTCGTGGGCGCTGGCCCGGGCGTGTGCGGTGATCGAGGCCAATGGCGTGGTCCAAGACGTGCGCTTGGTGCTCGGCTGTGTGGGCCCGGCTCCCGTCCGGGCCCGGGCGGTCGAGGACCGGCTGCGCGGCGCTCAGCTGAGCGCGGGGGCGATCGAGGCCGCCGTGCCCGCCGCCCGAGAGGGGCTCACCCCCGTGTCAGACGTGCACGCCAGCGCCGAATACCGCCTCGAGATGGCGGTGGTGGTGGCCCAGCGCGCGCTGCTACAGGCCGCCGAACATCTGTCCGCGTGAGAGGAGAAGCACGATGAGCTCGGATGCTGCGGCGATCCACGCCGTCGAGGTGACGATCAACGGGGAGCGGTACGAGCGCCCCGCGCTGGCGCGGCAACTGCTGGTTCACTTCTTGCGCGACACCCTGGGACTGCGCGGCACTCACATCGGCTGCGACACCGGTAACTGCGGCGCCTGCACGGTGATCTGCGACGGCCGGCTGACGAAGAGCTGCATGCTGCTCGCCGCCCAGGCCGACGGGTGCGAGATTACTACCGTCGAAGGGCTGGCGCCCGCGCGCGGAGACCTGACGCCGCTGCAGGCCGCGTTCAACGCCGAGCACGGCGTCCAGTGCGGGTACTGCACGCCGGGGATGCTCATGTCCGCCTCGTTCCTGCTGGAGCGCAATCCCAACCCCAGCGAACACGAGATCCGTCGTGGGCTGAAGGGCAACATTTGTCGCTGCACGGGCTACGAGAACATCGTACGAGCGGTGCAGTCAGCCGCCCGAGCGGCCGCCGCAGCCACGGCGAAAGGCAACTCGTGACCGACTTCACGGCCCCCGACGCGGTTGTCGAGACGATCGAATCTGTGCAGCAGGAGCTCGGCCGCTGGACGGGTAAGAGCATCCCGCGCAAGGAGGACCGGCGCCTACTCAAGGGACAGGGCCAGTTCGTTGACGACGCGTGGATGTTCCGTCAGGGCTACGTCCATTTCCTGCGCTCGCCGCACGGCCACGCCAACATCCGCTCAATTGACACCACCAAGGCTGAAGCGGTCCCGGGCGTATACGCCACTATGACCGGCGCCGAGATGGCCGAGCAGTGCGAGCCGTTCTTCCGGATCGCACCCGACCCAGCCGCCCGGATCGAGGAGTATCCGCTCGCGCTCAAGGCACGCTTTCAGGGCGACGCCGTGGCCGTGGTGCTGGCCGAGACACGCGAGCTCGCCCGCGATGCCGCCGAGCTGATCGAGGTCGACTACGAGCCGCTGCCCGCCGTGGTGGACGCGGTGCGGGCGGCTGACCCCCGCAGCCCCGTCCTGCACGAGGAGATCGGCTCCAACCTGGCCTGGCACGGGATCTATGACTACGGCGACATCGACTGGGCGCTCGAGAACGCCGATCACGTGGTCCGGATCGACCGGCTGCACTTCCATCGCTTCTCCTCCACCCCCCTGGAATGTCAGGGCGCCCTGGTCAACTGGGATCCGGGGACCGATCAGATCGAAATCCTCTCCAACATCCAGTTCCCGATGTTCGCCACCCAGGTCCTGGGACCCTCGCTCGGGGTGGGCCAGGACCAGCTTCTGTGGCGCTACCAGGACAGCGGTGGGGCGTTTGGCAACAAGATCGCCATGTACCCGCAGATCGCGGCGCTGGCCCTGATCTCCCGCAAGGCCGGACGCCCAGCCAAGTGGACCGAGTATCGCTCCGAGCACATGCTCTCGTGCGGGATGGGCAATGAGCGCACGTTCCTGGACATCGAGGTCCCGGTGATGCGCGACGGGACGATTCTCGGCTTCCGGATGCGGGCGTTCGACGACGCCGGCGCTTACCTGCACTACGAGCCGCTCGGCGCGGTGATCTGGTCCCAGGTGGTCCCCGGGTGCTACCGCTTCAAGCACGTCAATGTTGACTACACCGAGACGCTGACCAATAAGTGCCCCACCGTCCCCAACCGCGGCTATTCGCGCCTGCAACACCTGTGGATGATCGAGCGCCTGGTCGACACCGTCGCCCACGAGCTCGAGTTCGATCCCGTCCAGTTGCGCAAGCTCAACTACGTGCAGCCCGAGGACTATCCCTACGAGACGCCCAACGGGTGTATCTACGATTCCGGCGATCTCCCGCTGACCCTGGACAAGGCGCTGGCCCTGATCGATTATCCGAGCGCGCGTGAGCGCCAGCGCAGCGTGGCCTCAAGCGGGGCGGGCAAGCGGATTGGCATCGGCATCGGCTCAACACTCGATTCCGGCACCAATAACTTCGGCCAAGCTCGGATCATCAACCCAGACCTGCCGTTCTCGGGCAACGGCGAGGCCGCCACGGTCAGGCTCGACCTCTACGGCGAGATCTTCTGCACGCTCGGCTCCAGCCCGACCGGGCAGGGACACGAGACGACTGCCGCCCAGGTGGTGGCCGACATCCTTGGGGCCTCCCCCGCCGACGTGCGCGTCCACGCGGGCTTTAATAAGGAGCACGGCGCCTACGTCGGGTTCTCGGGGACCTACGCCAGCCAGTTCGCGGTGACGGGCATCAACGCGGCGATCGGGGCGGCGCGCCTCCTGCGCGCCGAGATCGCGACTGTGGCCGCCGCGGCGCTGCAGTGCGAGGGGGCTGACATCCAGCTCGAGGCCGGCGTCGCGTCCTACCGAGGCGACGGAGAACGGGCCATCCCGCTGATCGGGATCGCCAACCTCGTCTACGCCAATAACGCCGAGCTGCCCCCGGAGGTCGCCGATGGGGTCAGCCTCAACTGCCGCTACGTCTACCGGCCGCCGTTCCAGGTGCCCGATCCTGTCACCAAGCGGGGCAACCTGACCCTGACCTACGCCGTCCAGATCCATGCTTGCGTGATCGAGCTGGACGAGCAGACCGGCCAGGTGCGGATCCTCGACTATGGGGCGGTGGACGACTGCGGTAATCGGATCAACCCGCAGATCGTCGAAGGCCAGGTCCACGGCGCGACCGGGCTCGGGGTCGGCGCCGCGCTGTACGAGGCGTTCAACTACTCCGAGGCCGGCCAGCTGCTGAACGCCAGCTTCTATGACTACCACGCCGTCACCGCGCTCGACGTCCCGGCGATCAAGACCGACCACCTCGAATCGCCGTCTCCGTTCACCCCGAACGGGGCCAAGGGCATGGGTGAGGGGGGCGGAGCTCCGCTGGCCACGATCTGCAGCGCGATCCAGGACGCCCTCGGACCGGGGGCCGAGCTGGTCAGCGATAGTCACAACCCGCCGGAGCGGGTGTGGCGGCTGCTCAGATCCACCGGGGCGCGCGGCGTCGAGGTGCAGACACGATGATGGTCGGGGGGCGGGTAGCCGTCGAGGCCTCATGTGAAGAGATGTTCTCGCGCCTCAGCGACCCGCGGAAGCTGGAGGACCGGGTGCCAGCAGTGGAGTGGGTGGAAGTGCTCGATGAGGACTCGTTCACCGTGAGCATGGCCCCGAGCACCGGGCTCGGAATCACGCCGCTGAAGCTCCGGGTCAACGTCTCCGATCGTCGCGACAACGAGGGGGTCAGATTGAGCGGCGAAGCCGACGGCGGCGAGTTCACCGCCGCGTTCCAGCTCAGGCTCGAGTTCGTCCCCGACGGGCAAGCAAGCCAGGTACGCTGGAGCGCTGAGGCTCGCTTCGTCGGCCTGCTCAGCTCGATCGGGCAGCGCGTGCTGCCCGCGATCGTGGCTGCCCAGGTCGAAGCCGTGGTGCGCCAGGCGGCATCACCCACCTGAGCCTCCTCTGGGTGAGCGCACTCAGCGGGACGCAGACGCGACGCCGAGAGCGAAGGAGGCCGGCTCCAGGCCCCCAGATCGATGCCTCGTCCAGCGCATCCGAGAGACCGCCCCAAGAAACTCGGATCGCCCGCCAAGCCGGGCGATGGTCATGCCGATGAAGTTTGGATCGTCGCTCGGTGCGCGCCGATGAAAGCCCGCTTCTCGTCGGCGAGCAGCTTTGACCAGATGTCCGCATGAAGGTCGAGCCGCCGGTGGATCCATGCAATCCTCCGGTGGTGAGCGCGCCTGTCGAGATCCAGACCGTTGCCCTGGGCCGCTCGGGCCGCACGATCCCCCGGATCGCGCTCGGGTGTGGGAACTTCGGCGGGATCGGCTCGCTGCCGGCGTTCTTCGGGCAGGGGCTCAGCGATGCCCAGGCGGCCGAGCTGATGGACGCGGCTTGGGAGCTCGGGATCACCCACTTTGACACCGCCGATGCCTACGGCGGCGGTCGCAGCGAGACGGCGATCGGGCGCTGGATGGCCAGCCGCGGCGTCCACCCGACGCTGACCACCAAGACCTTCAACCCGATGGACGAGGGAGCCGATCACGGCCTCGCTCCGGCCCGGGTTCGGCGCCAGCTGAACTCCAGTCTCGAGCGGTTGGGAGTCGATCGGGTGGCGCTGTTCCTGGCCCACGAGTTCGATCCCGCCGTCGCGCTGACCGAGAGCCTGGGGACGTTCGACGCGTTGCGCGCGGACGGCCTGATCCTCGACTACGGCGTCAGCAACTTCAGCGCCGCCCAGCTCGAGCAGGCCCTGGCCGCCGGCCGGCCGGTCGCGGTCCAGAACTCCTACTCGCTGCTGGAGCGCGGCGACGGCCGGGAGGCGCTGGGGCTATGCCACGCACGCGGGGTGACATACCTGGCCTTCAGCCCGCTGGCCGGCGGCTGGCTGAGCGGCAAGTACCGCCGGCGTGCCCCCTACCCGGAGGGATCGCGCATGACCCAGCGCCCCGACCCGTATCTTGACCTGGCCCGCCAGAGCACGTTTGACGCACTCGATCGTCTGCGCGGGTTCGCCGGCCGGCGCGGGATCTCGATGGCCGGCGCGTCGCTGGCCTGGCTGTTGGCCGACTCGCGGGTCGGCCAGGTGGTGATGGGACCGGGACGTCCAGACCATCTCGAGCCGGTGCGAGAGGCGCTGGCCCACCCACTGAGCCCGGCCGAACGCGCCGAGCTGGGAACGCTGACGCGCACTTGAGCCCGCTGATCCTCAGCTACCAGGACGTAGTCAGCGGGCTGAAGCCCGGCGCCTGCGCCGAAGCCATGGCCGCGGTGCTGGCCGCGCACGCCCGCGGCGAGGCTTACATGCCCTTGCGCTCGATCATGGCCCCGCCCGAGGCCCCGGGCTTTATGGGGCTGATGCCCGCCTATCGTGCGGCCGGCGCGGGTTTGCCGGGACGGGGCGTGTTCTCGCTCAAGGCGATCTGCCTGTTCACCGGTAACCCGGCCCAGGGACTGGACGCCCACCAGGGCACGGTCACGCTGTTCGACGGTGACGACGGACGCCCGATGGCCATCCTCAACGCCTCGGCGGTGACCGAGATCAGGACCGCCGCCGTCACCGCGGTGGCCACCCGCGTGCTCGCGCGCGAGGACGCGACGTCGCTGGCCATCATCGGGGCCGGCGTTCAGGCGCGATCGCACCTGGAGGCCCTATGCGGCGTCCGGAAGTTCACCGACGTCCGCTTGTACTCCACCACGGCGGCTCACGCTCGCCAGGTGGCCGCGGCGGCGCCCCCCGGACTGCCCGAGGTGCGCGTGGCGGCAAGCGCGCGCGAGGCGATCGAAGGCGCCGATGTGGTCGTCACGGCGACCAGCTCGCGGGAGCCGGTGCTCGAGCACGAATGGCTGGCCCCCGGCGCCCACGTCAATGCCGTCGGAGCCAGCGCTCCCTCGGCGCGCGAGCTGGACGTCGCCACCGTGGCCGCCGCCGCCCTGTTCTGCGACAGCCGGGTGTCGATGCGCCACGAGGCGGGTGAGTACAGGCTGGCCGTCGAACAGGGGGCGATCGTTGCAGAGGAGCACATCCGCGCCGAGCTCGGAGAGGTGCTCGCCGGACTCCGTGAGGGCCGGCGAGACGACACCGAGCTGACCGTGTTCCGGTCCCTCGGGTTGGGGGTCGAGGACCTGGCCGCGGCGCAGTTGGCGGTGGCCGAGGCCCGGCGTTTGGGGCGGGGCACCGAGGTCGAGCTGTGATCGAGCTCGCCGCGATCCACGAAGCCCGAGAGCGGATCGCCGACGTGGCGTTCCGCACGCCCCTCGTCCGGCTTCACGCTGAGGGCGCCCCGGCCGAGATCTATCTGAAGCTCGAGACGCTGCAGCCGATCAACTCGTTCAAGATCCGAGGCGCCGCGAACGCGATCCGCAGCGCCCCGGCGGCCGACCGTGAGCGCGGACTGCTGACCGCCAGCGCGGGCAATATGGCCCAGGGTGTGGCCTGGGTGGCTCGCGAGCTCGGGCTGCCGGCCACGATCGTCGTACCCGAACACGCGCCCGAGGCCAAGCTGGCGGCGATCCAACGGCTGGGCGGACGGGTGCTGCGGGTACCCTACGAGGAGTGGTGGCAGGCGATCGTCACCAGCCGCATCGACGGCCAGGAAGGACTGTTCGTGCACCCGGTCCAGGACCCGGCAGTGATGGCCGGCAACGGGACGATCGGGCTCGAGATCCTCGAGGACCTGCCCGATCCCGACGTGGTGGTGGTCCCGGTCGGTGGCGGCGGGCTGGCGGTGGGGATCGCCAGCGCGATCAAGGCGCTGCGTCCACAGACCCGGATCTGTACAGCTGAGCCGGCCACCGGCGCCGCCCTGCACGCCGCCCTGGCCGCCGGTCGGCCGGTGGACGTGGGTTATGAGGCGTCGTTCGTGGACGGTTCGGGCAGCCGCCGGGTGCTGGACTCGATGTGGCCCTGGCTGCAACCCCTGGTTGACGAAGCGTTCGCGATCCCGCTGGCCGAGGCCGCGGCGGCGCTGAGGACGATCGCCGAGTGCGTGCGGGTGATCGCCGAGGGCGCCGGAGCGCTGGCCACGGCCGCCGCGCTGTCTGGCCGAGCAGGCTCGGGCAAGGTCGTCTGCATCGTCTCGGGGGGCAACATCAACCTGGCCAAACTGGCCGAGATCCTGGCTGGAGGTGAGCGATGAGCAACCCGGACGAACCCAACGGCCCCGTCCTGCCCGGCCCCGGCGCGAGCGACTACGAGCGCTACCTGCGGACCGACGAGCTGCTGGCGCTGCAGAGAGAGCCCGCGCAGCAGCTGCACCGCGACGAGCTGCTGTTCCAGACCGTGCACCAGTCCTCAGAGCTCTGGCTGAAGCTGGCCTGCGCCGAGGTTCAGCAGGCGGCCGAGCTGATTGATGC
>JALYTU010000624.1 GCA_030854125.1 Actinomycetota bacterium
CTCCGGTCGAGAGATGAGCTTCGGCCAGCAACAGCACCGCGGCAACGACCAACGCGACAACGCCAAGAGCGATCACACGATCACCCCGACCGCAACACGGAAGGTGGACCGATCAAGCCAGCCAGTCCCAACATCGGCGGGCGTCTCATACCGCACCCTCGATGACGCGGGCCTGCTCGGCCCAGCGATGGCGCTGCTCGCAGACATCCGGGGACGGCACGACCAGGACCGGGCGGTCGGCGTGATGAAGGACCGACTGTGAGACGCTGCCCAGCAGCATCGACTTCACACCACCACGCCCGCGCGTGCCAAGCACGATCACGTCAGCATCCACATCGGCCGCGGCCGAGAGAATCGCGGCCGTGATGTCCGCGTCGCGGCTCGCGACCCGCGGATGAGCAACAAGTCCGGCTGAGGTGGCGCGCTGTACCCCGTCGCTGGCGGTCTCGAGCGCCGCCTGCTTCATCGCCGCGTTGCCGTCATCGTCGCCGACCATCCCCCACCCGATCCCCGGCGAGCCGTTACGGATCGTCGCCTCGAGGATCGTCTCCCAGATCACCAACACCGTCGCCTCGGCGCCCGGCATCAGCGTCGCGGCGCGGTCAACCGCCGCCTGAGCATCGACCGAACCGTCGTAACAGACCAGAATCATCGCCTTAGCCTCCGAGTCGCTGTCAGCTCGAGCGCGAGAAACGCGACGTCGCCATCGAGCAACCAACCGGGCGCGCCGCCGAGCGTCATCGACAGGGTTGGTAGCTGGCGACAGATCCGCTCTTGCACGCCGCGCTGACCGGGCGCTGCGGAGAAATGATGCATGAACTCGGCTCCTGACGGCGGGATGTCGTGTCGACCATGAGGTCGACACGTCGACGCCGGCCGAATGTCAGAGCCGGAACAACTTGCCCGCCGAGGGTGAAGGCGAAGCGACCACCGATTGTAGCCCTCGCCCGAGGCCCGCCGGCGGACGTGGTCATGAATATGCAGCTGGTCGTGAACCGCAACTTAAGGCCCGCAAGACCGAGCATCTACGCGTCCTGATCGCCAACCAACGCACAGACCGCCTCGCGTTCGTCGTCTCAATCGTCGTCGCTTTCGGCCACGTTGTGATCACGCGAGAGATCGACCTCGAGAACCCGGTCAGTCCTCTCGATCACCGCGGTGAAGCGATCCTCGGCGTCGGGCTGCAACGTCACCCGACCGTCGATCACATCTTGGCCCTCACGGAAGCTCACGAGCCTTGAGTCGCCCGGAGACCGCGAAGGTCGTTCCGACCCCTGTTTACCATGGCTCGGTATGAAGCGCCGCAGCCTGACGGCAAGGCCGATCGAGCTGGCCGTCGCGTTCGTCGCCGGCGCCTTGGCGGCGCTCGCCGCCAAGCGCACGCGGCGCGACCGGCAACGGCCATGCGTTCGCCCGTGCAATGAGGTCGAGACGGCGGTGGGGGCCCTCGGGGAGCGTCACCCCGCGATTCCTCAGCTCGTACGCGGGCGGCTCGTCGTGCCGCTGCGAAACGACAGTCCGGCGGTCGCGCAGCTTGTGGTCGCCGAGCTCGAGGTGGGTGAGGTACGCCACATCGAGCTGCTGCGCTCGCTGGCCGCGTGGGCGGTAGCCGCGGTGGTAGTCGAGATCCGCGTCGGCGAGCTGCCCGACTTTACGATCGACTTGGTGGTGCACGGCGCGGGTGGATTCCAGCGCGCAAGCTGGCGATGGCGCTCCCTTACGCGCCGCTACGAGCGTCTGCTCTGAGCCCTCGCGTCTGCATCTTGAGCCATCGGCAGCGATGCGCCCGGCCTATTCATGCCCTTCGTAGGCGAGGATGACGGGTTTGCAAGCGGTCGCGGAGGTCAAGCTTCACGAGGATCCGCTTGACATGGGTCCTGATCGTCGACTCCTCGACTGTGAGGGGCGGCGACGCCGGCGGATGGGACCGCCGGGAGTGCTTTGCGCTATCGGATTGGGTTCACGATTGTCAGCAGCAGCGCAATCAGCCCGGCAAGTACGAGCACGCCGATGATCGCCGAGTACGTGTCGCGATGGAACTTCATATCTTGCTCCCGTCTTCGCCAGACTTGGTTGGCGGCGGAGTCACGTTCGAGTCCGCCGCCGCGCCCAGTCGCGCCAGGTCGCGTCGGAGCTTGCCGCGGCGTGGCCAGGAGTCGTGCACTCGGCCCATCTGCGAGCACAGGATCATGATCGCCAGGCCCACAATCGCAAGCCAAACCAGGTCGCCGGCCCCTCCGGACTTAGACAGTCCTTTGAGTCCGTTGCCGAGCGCGTAGATGCCCAGCGCGGACACCGTCAAAAAGATCACCATCTCGATCGCTCGCCTGCGGGTGGGGGGAGCAGGTGGACGCGGTGGCTTACTCATCGTCAGTCTCCTTGGCTCGGGGGGCCATGAGTGGCGCCGTGACGCTCATGTAGGGAAGGCTGATCGAGCTCTCCCGGTTTCGGGTAGCGGTAGATGAAGCGGTAGAGCTTGAGACGTCTGGGCAGGCTGCGCACGCCCGGGACGAGCGGCACAAAGAACAGCAGGAGGGCGGCGAAGAGAAGGTTCCAGAGCACAAACCCGGACCCGGTCGTGCCGCCGGGGAAGTCCACATGGAACACAGATGGAACGATCAGGTACCAAGGACCGACGTTGAAGCCGCGTTCCTTGACCATC
>JALYTU010000064.1 GCA_030854125.1 Actinomycetota bacterium
TCTGTCCCTGGAGGCCAAGATGGCGCTCGCCAAGGGCGCCTCGATGGCCGGCACCGCGACGTGCTCGGGCGAAGGGGGCATGATCCCGCCCGAGCGCGAACTGTCGAACAAGTGGTACTACCAGGTGATCCAGAGCCGGTACGGGTTCAATCCCCATCATCTGATGCTGGCCGACGCCGTCGAGTTCTTCATCGGCCAGGGCTGCAAGGTCGGCCTCGGCGGGCACCTGATGGGCCAGAAGGTCACCGAGCAGGTGGCCGAGATGCGTTCGCTGCCGGCCGGGATCGATCAGCGCTCGCCGGCCCGACACCCGGATTGGCTGGGGCCCGATGACCTGTCGCTGAAGATCCAGGAGGTTCGCGAGGCCACCAACTACGAGGTCCCGATCCAGCTCAAGCTGGGGGCGGCACGCGTGTACGACGACGTGCGGATGGCGGCCAAGTGCGGTCCCGACATCATCTACCTCGACGGCGCCGAGGGCGGCACCGGGGCGGGTCCCCACACCGCCGCCGAGGAAACCGGCATTCCGCTGATGGCGGCGATTCCCGAGGCGCGGCGGGCGCTGGAGGATGTCGGTCTGGCCGACGAGATCGACTTGGTCGTCGCGGGGGGGATCCGCAACGGCGGGGACGTGGCCAAGTGCCTGGCCCTGGGAGCCGACGCGATCGCCATTGGTCACTCCGCGCTGATGGCGCTCAACTGCAACAAGGAGATTCCTGGCGTCACCGACTACGAGGGCACGATCGGTGTGCCGGCCGGCCAGTGCTACCACTGCCATACCGGGCGCTGCCCGGTGGGCATCACCACGCAGGACCCGGAGCTGCGCAAGCGTCTGAGCGTGGATCCTGCGGCCCACCGGGTCTACAACTTCCTGCACACGCTGACGCTCGAGTGCCAGATGCTGGCGCGGGCGTGCGGGAAGACCAACGTGCACAGCCTCGAGCCCGAGGACCTGTGTGCGCTGACGCTGGAGGCATCGGCGATGGCCCGGGTCCCGTTGGCCGGGACCGAGTACATCCCCGGTGTCTCGGAGGAGCGCACCCTGGCGCGGATTGAGCGCCTGCTCGAGCGCCACGTCGAGAATCCGATTGATTACCTGGCCACCGAGGCGGACCGCGTCGGAGAGAGAAGGGGTTCCGATGACTGAGGTGAGACGTGCGCCCGCCGAGCCCGAAAAGGTGTTCTCAATTGATGCCGAGTACCTGTCGGGCCAACGGTTCCCCTACCAGGAGGACATGAGCCTGGTGGTGGACGTTGACCTGATCGCCGCCACCCCAGGCGAGGACATCAACTGGCTCGAGGATGTGACCCTGCTGGCGGAGGATGGGGTGCCGGCTGTATTTGACCGGTATTCCAACTCGTTCATCAAGATCTACTTCCCGATTCCCGAGGGCCGCGAGAACGAGATCGCCCGCAAGGTGCTGATCACGCACCTGCAAGCGGGCAACTCCTACGGGATCATCCTCAAGCAACGTCACTGCAAGTTCCCCCAGCCGGAGCTCGGACCGTGGGTCGCCGGGTCGCGAATGGTCGGCAGCGACTACGAGCCCAGCGTGCTCGAGGGCTGGGAGCCACCCGCACACTAGTGCGCGGGTGGGCTCCTGACAGTGCTCCGGTGTCGTTGATCATGGACGAAGACCCGGTGGCGGTTCCCAGGTCGGTTCGGCGCGGGCCTGCGATCACGATCACCTGCGAATGCGGCGAGCGCCGGTACCTGCACTACGGCGAGCGTTGGGGGTGTGAGGGATGCGGTCGGATCTGGAACACGACAAGGATTCCGATCGAGCAATACGCCGAGATCCGCGGCACGCAGTTGCGGTTCCGCCGGGTGCCGATCGCGATCAGCTTTCTCGCCCTCGTGTGCCTGGTCGCCTTCATCATCGCCGGCCGCGCGCTCGGCGGCCTGGTGGTCGTCGCCCTGGGGGCGACGACCTGGTCGATGTTCTTTCGGCCGGTGTACAAGCGCCGGTACCGCGCGGCGCTGGCCAAGCTGCCGAGCTGGGAGATCGCGCCGGAGGCAACGCCCCGGGCAGGGACCGCCCCGGTGGACAGCGGTGACCAGATCCAGTAGAACTTCGACCTGAACCTATTTGTTCACCGAGGGAGCCGAGGGAGGGAGAGCCGTGCCGCGCGACCCGAAATACGACATCCTCTTCGAACCGATCCAGATCGGACCGAAGACACTGAAGAATCGCTTCTACCAGGTCCCTCACTGCATCGGCGCGGGGTCAGAAAGACCGGGGATGCAGGCCTACCACCGTGGGATCAAGGCCGAAGGCGGTTGGGGTGCCTGCTGCACCGAGTACTGCTCGATTCACCCCGAGTCAGATGACACCTCCCGTGTGTCGGCCCGAATCTGGGATGAGGGCGACGTGCGCAATCTCGCCGCGATGTGCGACCGCCTGCACGAGTTCGGCGCGCTGGCCGGGATCGAGCTGTGGTATGGCGGCCCTCACGCCCCGTGCATGGAGACACGGGCCACCCCCCGCGGGCCTTCGCAGATCGCCTCGGACTTCGAGCTCAACATCTTTCCCCGCCACATGGACAAGGACGACATCGCGACCGTCCAGCAGATGTATGTCGACGCCGCGCTGCGCGCCCGGGACGCCGGCTTCGACATCATCTACGTGTACGGCGCCCACGCCTATCTGCCGTTTCAGTTCCTCTCGCCGTTCTACAACCGTCGCACCGACGCGTACGGCGGCTCGTTCGAGAACCGCGCCCGCTTCTGGCGCGAGTCGCTCTACAAGGTGCGCGAAGCGGTCGGGGACGACTGCGCGATCGCCTCCCGGTTCGCCGTCGACCACCTGCTGGGGCCGTCATCGATCCAGGTCGGCGAGGATGGCATCCGGTTCGTGGAGCACTGCGATGACCTCGTCGATTTGTGGGACTTCACCGTCGGTGACATCGCCGAATGGGGCCAGAACGCGGGTCCGTCGCGCTTTTTCGAGGAGAATCACGAGAAGCCGTTCACGGGTCAGATCAAGGCCGGCAATCACACCAACAAGCCAGTCGTCGGCGTCGGGCGGATCACCAATCCCGACACGATGATCGCGATCATCAACTCGGGGCAGTACGACATCATCGGCGCCGCGCGACCCTCGATCTCGGATCCGTTTCTGCCCCAGAAGATCGACGAGGGCCGGCTCGAGGACATCCGCGAGTGCATCGGCTGCAACCAGTGCATCTCGCGCTGGGAGATCGGTGGGCCCCCGATGGTCTGCACCCAGAACGCGACCGCCGGGGAGGAGTATCGCCGCGGGTGGCACCCGGAGAAGTTCCACCCGGCCGCCAACCGTGACAAGGGCGTGCTGGTGATCGGCGCCGGCCCGGCGGGGATGGAGTGCGCGATGGTGCTGGGCAAGCGCGATATGTCGGCCGTGCACCTGGTGGAGGGCGCCAAGGAGATCGGCGGCAGCGTGAACTGGATCTCCAAACTCGGGCATTCAGACGGCAAGGAGAACCTGCACCGCGGCACCGCGCGGGGCCTGGGCGAGTGGAGCCGAATCGTTAACTACCGCCAGATCCAGCTCGACAAGCTGTCCAACGTCGAGGTGCATCCGGGCTCGCGTCTGACCGCCGAGCAGGTGCTCCAGTACGGCGCCGAGATCGTGATCGTCGCGACCGGCTGCCACTACGCCACCGACGGGCTCAACGCGGCCACGCACGAGCCGATTCCGGGCGCAGACACCGCGCTGGACTGGCAGCTGACGCCCGACCAGGTGGTCGCCGGAGCAAAGACGATCGGCAAGCGCGTGCTCGTGCTCGAGAACGAGGGGTACTTCATGGGCGCCTCGGTCGCGCAGAAGTTGGCCGGCGAGGGTCACGAGGTGCAGCTGGTCACCCAAGCCGGGGACATCGCCGGCTACATGGAGTACACGCTCGAGGCCCCGATGCTGCACCGTGATCTGCATCGGCTCAATGTCGGCATCCACCCCTACACGATGCTCGAGCGGATCGAGCCCGGTGCCTGTCATGCGTACAACATCTGGAACCCGGCCCACAAGGAGGTGTTCGAGGTCGACACCGTGGTGCTGTGCACGGCCCGGATCTCCGACGACCAGCTCTACCGTGAGCTGAAGTCAGACCCCGACCGGCTGGCGCAGGAGGGGATCGAGGCCCTCTACGTGATCGGTGACGCCTCGGCGCCGCGAATGATCGTTGACTCGGTCTTTGACGGGCATCGCCTGGCCCGGGAGATCGACTCGCCGCACCCGGAGATGCCGCTTCCGTTCATCCGCGAGCGGCGCCTGTGGGGCGAGAGCAGCAATGACGACTACCGCGATCAGCTGCTCAACATCGTCGATGTGGCGTGATCATCAAGCGGGTACGGATCCCGAGCGGGTGAAACCCGCGTGAAGGTTGTCGTCCCGGTCAAGCAGGTCGCCGCGCTGGATGACGACTTTGAGCTGCTTCCCGACGGCTCGGGGGTCGACCCTGACTTCCTGCAGACCGAGCTCAACGAGTGGGACTCATTCTCGCTGGAGGCGGCGCTGGCCCTGCGTGAGCAGGCCGATGGCGAGGACGCGGAGGTGGTGGTCATCACCGTCGGCGACGAGCAGTCCGAGGAAGCGCTGCTCGGCTGCCTGGCGATGGGTGCCGATCGGGCGACCCGGATCTGGAGCCCCGCGTGCCGGGGCCTGGATGCGCTCGCGGTGGCGCGGGTGCTGGCCGCGGCGGTCGCGCCGGAGGCACCCGACCTGGTGTTGTGCGGCGTGCAGTCCTCGGATGCCGTCAACGGGGCGACCGGCGTGGCGCTGGCCGGCTACCTGCAGCTGCCCCACGTGGCCGTAGTCAAGCATCTGGAGTACGCCGCGACTGAGTGCACCGCCACCGTCAAGCGCGAGCTCGAGGGGGGATTGGTCGAGCTCCTGCGCGTGCGCACGCCGGCGCTGCTCACGGTTCAGACCGGGATCAACGAGCCGCGGTACGCCAATCTGCGGGCGATCAAGCGGGCGCGCGAGAAACCGCTGCAGGTGACCACGCCCGGGGATCTCGGACTCGACTCAGAAGCGCTGGCTGCGGCGGCCGGGTCGCGGCGCCGGGAGCTGAAGATGCCCGAGCGCGGCGGCGGTGCCGAGATGCTCGATGGCTCGCCTGGCCAGCTCGCCGGCCGCATCTTCGAGCTGGTCCGCGATCGGATGAGCGCCGGCGGATGACCGACCTGCTGGTGATCGCCGAAACCCGCCGCGGAGAGCTGCGGGAGGTGTCGCTTGAGCTTGTCAGCGCCGCCCGTCAGATCCAGCCGTCCTGCGGCGGGCGCCTGCTGGTGGCCGTGATCGACCATCAGCCCGAGCGCTTCGCGTCGGCCCTGGCCGCCGAAGGCGTGGACGAGCTGCTGCTCGTGACGACCCCCACCCAGCATTTCGAGGCCCATGTCGCCCAGCGGGCGGTGACCGAGCTGATCGAGACCGAGCGCCCCGGATTGGTGCTGCTCGGCCATACGATCGACGCGCTGGGCTTCGCACCGGCGGTGGCGGCAGCGGGCGGGTTGGGTTTCGCCTCAGACGTGACATCGCTGTCCTGGGACAACGGGCCGGTCGCCGGGCGCGGCGCGTACGGCGACAAGCTGGTCTCAGAGCTCGAGTTCCCGGGCAAGCCATGCACGCTGCTGCTGCTTCGTCCCGGGACCTTCGCGCCGGCAGCCGTGGCTGGCGGTTCGCCGTCCAGCCGTAGCGTCGAGCTCGCCCTCGACGGGGTCGCCGCCAGCGAGCACCTGGGCTTTGAGGAGGTGCTGGAGGGCGATGTTGACATCACCAAGGCGCCGTTCCTGATGTCGATCGGCCGCGGCGTCACCGACAAGGACGACCTGCCGCGCTTTGAGGCCCTGGCCGAACGCCTGGGCGCGACGCTGAGCGTCTCACGTCCGCTTGTCGACGCCGGCTGGATGCCGAGCGCGCGCCAGGTGGGTCAGTCAGGAAAGACGGTCAAGCCGCGCGTATACCTCGCGCTGGGGATCTCCGGCGCCGTCCAGCACCTGGCCGGGATGCGCACGGCCGAGACGATCATCGCGGTCAACACCGACCCAGAAGCACCGATCTTCGGGGTCGCCCACTACGGAGCGGTGGCGGACCTGTTCGACATCGCCGACGAGCTCGAGGAGCTGCTCCGCTAGCCGCCATGGCGCTCGTGTTCGCGGCCACCAAGACGCGCCCGGTCTTCTGGCACTTCGCGACCCCCCTGAAGGTTCTCTGGTATCTGCTGGCGGTCGCCTCGGTGCTGGTGTTTTTCTACGGCGTGCTGCGGCCGCTGGCGAAGTACCGCCGCGGCCAGGGCGGACCGTGGCCGCCGTGCCCCTGGCGTGAGCTGCCGCGGCGGCTGAGCACCGGCCTGCGGCTCGTGTTCTCCCATGCGACGATCGCGCGTCGTGACCGGACGGCGGGGTGGGCGCACCGGGCCATCTTCTACGGCTTTCTGACCTTGTTTGCCGGGACGGTGATCCTGGGCTTCGATACGGACTTCACCTCGCCGGTGTTCGGCTGGGACTACTTCCATGGCGACTTCTACCTCGGCTACAAGGAGGTGCTCAACCTGCTGGGCACGGCGCTGGTCGTGGGCGTGCTGGTGATGATGGCCCGCCGTGCGATCGGACGTCCCGCCAAACTGGACTACTCCCGGCCAGATCGTGCCCCCGGGGAGCCCCAGTATGACCGTCGGGTGTACCGCCTCGGGGATTGGTGGTTTGTGACCGCGCTGCTGGTGATCGCGCTGACCGGCTTCGTGCTCGAGGGGGTCAGGATCGCGATGGATCACCCGGGCTACGCCGGCACGCAGTTCGGCGGCTGGATCGTGGCCCAGGCGCTCGGTGGCGTCGGCGAGCCGCTGCTGGCTGGCCTGCGTCACGGGCTGTGGTGGTTTCACGGGCTGCTGGCGATCTCGTTTGTGGCCAGCATCCCGTACACCAAGGCCGCGCACATGCTGTCGAGCTTCGTGACGCTCGCGCTGCGCGATCCGCTGGCCGGCAAGCGCCTGCGTCCGATCGCAGCCGACCGCGCCGACGAGCCGGCCGGCTACGGAACCCTTCGGGACTTCAGCCCCCTGCACCTGCTCCAGCTCGACGCCTGCACCAAGTGCGGCAAGTGCCACGAGGCGTGTCCGGCGAACGCGACCGGGCGTCCGCTCTCGCCCCGGGACGTGATCCTGGAGCTGCGCGAGCAGGCCAACCATGCCGGGGCCGGCGCCGGCATCGGCGGCCTGCTCGGTTCGCTGCTCGACGGGGATGCCGACGGTGCAGGCTTCACCGCCAGCGTCATCGGCGCCGACGGGGTGCGCGCCGAGACCGTCTGGTCCTGCATGCAGTGCAACGCGTGCGTCGAGATCTGCCCGGTGGGGATCGAGCAGGCGCCGATCATCAACCAGCTGCGCCGGCGGCTCGTAGAGGACGGTGAGCTTGACCCCAATCTGCAGTCGACCCTCGAGGTGATCCACAAGTCGGGCAACTCGTTCGGTGAGAACCGGCGCAAACGCGGCCGCTGGACCGAAGGTCTGGAGTTCGATGTCCCCGATGCCCGCAAGCAGGCCGTCGACGTGCTCTGGTTCGTCGGTGACTACGCGTCGTTTGACCCGCGCTCCCAGCGTGTCACCCGCTCGCTGGCGCGGCTGCTGCACGCCGCCGGAGTGAGCTTCGGGATCCTCTATGACGGGGAGCGCAACTCGGGCAACGACGTGCGGCGCGTCGGCGAGGAGGGCCTGTTCGAGTCGCTGGCCGAGCACAACATCGCCGCGCTCGCCGGCTGCGAGTTTCAGCGGATCGTCACCACTGACCCGCATTCGCTCAACACGTTACGCAACGAGTATCCGGACCTCGGCGGCAGCTGGCCGGTGATCCACCACACCGAACTGCTGCTGGAGCTGATCGACGCCGGTGCTCTGCCGGTGGCCGACCGGCTCTCCTATCGGGTGACCTATCACGACCCCTGCCATCTCGGGCGCTTTCAGGGTGAGTACGACGCTCCGCGGCAGATTCTGCAGCGGCTCGGTTGCACCCTGGTCGAGATGCCGCGCAACCGGGACAACTCGTTCTGCTGCGGGGCGGGTGGCGGGCGGATCTGGATCGCCGACACGCCGGACCAGGAGCGGCCGTCGGAGAACCGGATCCGCGAGGCGATCGGCCTGGCCGAGGTCGAGCTGTTCGTCGTCTCCTGCCCCAAGGATGTGACCATGTACGAGGATGCGATCAAGACCTCGGGCAACGCGCAGCGAATCGAGCTGCGCGAGCTGACCGAGCTGATCGAGGAGGCGTTCGTCCCCAGCGTTGAGCAGGCTCACGTCTGATGGCACGTGTACTGATCGGGGTCTCGGCCAGCCTGCACGACTTCGGCGACTACGGCGGAGTTGGCATCCAGCGGCCGCTGCTCGCTGCCGGCGCGCTCCCGGTGACGCTGGCTCAGCTGCCCGAGGCGGTCCCCGACACGCTCGCGCCGCTGGCCGGGGTGGTGTTCGCGCCCGGACGCGACATCGACCCGGCACGCTACGGCCAGAGGCCCGACGCGCTGCTGGCGGCGACCGAGCCCCGCCGCGACGAGTTCGAGCTTGCGCTGGTGGCCGCGGCCCTTGATCGCGGCCTGCCGGTGCTCGGCGTCTGCCGCGGGATGCAGGTGCTCAACGTGGCCCGCGGCGGGACGCTGCACCAGGACGTGCGCCTGCACGCGGATTCGCGTGAGCACCCGTCGGACCCGGGTTGGAAGGTCTGGAAGCTGATGGAAAGCGCGGCTCTTGATGGGACGGCGATTCCGTCGCATCCGCGTCACCCGATCGCGCTCGCAGAGCCGAGCATCCTCGCTGCCGCGCTTGGGGGCACCGCCGCGAGCGTCAACTCCTTTCATCACCAGGCGCTGGACGAGCTGGGCGCTGGGCTGCGCGCGACGGCGACGGCGCCGGATGGCGTGGTCGAGGCGATCGAACTGGACGGCAGTCCGGTGCTCGGGGTGCAATGGGAGCTACAGGAGGAGTGCCGGATCGACACGCGCTTCGCCGCCGTGTTCGAGTGGTTCGTGGCCGCCGCGGAGCGCTACCGGGATCAGCTGCGCGGACGCCGCTTGCC
>JALYTU010000625.1 GCA_030854125.1 Actinomycetota bacterium
ATCCGGAGCGTTGTTGCAGTCTCATTACCATGGGAACTCCGATCCAGGCGCTCAGTACGAGCGAGCGTCGGCGGATCGCCATGCTCGTCGCTCTCTACCGCCTCATCGGCCCGGTGGGACCGCTCCTCAAGGCCGTCGAAGACGGCCTCCTCGCTCCCCAGACGCGGGCCTGGGACCCCGAGGCTGTGCGTCTCGTCGCCGACGCGCTCCGTCATGCTCAACGTCGTGGCATGTGGATCGCGATGCGGTCACTTATGCTGGCTCGGCCGGATCTGAGCCGCGTTCTCGCGGATGTTTCCGCGCCGACGCTCTTCATCACCGGCGACGAGCTGGCGACATGGAACCATGCAGACGCGCGGGCTGCCGCCGGTCGCCTGCGTCACGGGAGCGCGGCTGTTGTCCCCGGGACACGGCACCTCACCCCGTTGGAGGCGCCATCCGCTGTCACGGCGCTGGTCACCGACTTTTGGCGCCATGTTGGCGACGCCAGCCGCGCGCGCGATGAGAGCGGCGAGAAGGTGCTGATCAACTAGTCCAGCGCGTCGCACTCCGCGGACGTCGACTCGCTACTCGGTACACCCATTATCTCGACAACAAATGGCGGGGCGCAGTCAACACTACTAGAACTTTCCTGATCGCCCTGGAGGCAAACCCGACCCTCATTCCGGGCTGCGCGGCGCCCGGTCGCTGAGAGTTCGAATCCTCTCAGGCTGGCCTGACCTTACAGAATGCGAACCTTTCTGTACGGCTCGAGGGCCCGCCTATCGAGTTGGCGCGAATCCATGCCCGGACTCGTCGGCAACCGAGGGAGGACAGCTAGGGCTGCGCGCTCTCGGACGCCAACTCCAACGAACATCACCGCATAGGCCCAACGGGCCCCGCACCTGGCCATGGAACGGCCTTGGCGACCTACCAAACAGCGCAAACGAGGGCCTACCGCCAACGGAGCAGGGCTTACGCTGCGGATGAATATTGGTCGAGGCCGCCGACCGCGGGTGGGTTCGGAAGTCGCCGATCTCGAAGCCTCGCGTCCCGACCGGCTGATGACCCTCCGTGGGGAACGCCTGATCCTTCGCGACCACCCAGAGTGGTTCGACGCTTGCGTTCGTCGTCCCGCCGCTGGTGGTCCTTGCTGTGTGCGTCAGTGCCGGCTTGTCCGCCCGTTCAGAGGCGACGTGGACTGGTGGGCACTAACGCTGGCGCCCGCGGTGGTTCATCCGTGGCGGTGAGGCGAGGCCGGCGCCCGTGACGGGACCACTGCTCGACGAGAACAGCGACGGCGGCCAGGGTGATGCCGATGGCGAAGGCCGCCACCAGGATCGGCGCGGTGAGCCGCGGCATCGGGTACGGCGGCCCATCGGCGCGGTAGCCCTCGTCGCCGCGGCAATACCTGAGGGCGCGCCAGCCGGTGCCGGCTGCTGACCGAAGATTTTGGCAAAGCGTGCTGCGGCGCTGTGCCCCATTCAGAGGTCGAGACGACGCAGGCCGGGGAAACTTCGATTCAGCCACCCTCTGAGGCGCTTGTAGCGCTGGCCATTTAGGCCCACAGCCGCGAACGGTAGGAGTAGTGCGGGCTGCCAGTGGATCCGCAAGCGCAGACTCAGCCACAGGAACCTGACGCCGCCGGGAGCCCCGGCGGCATAGAGCCGATAGTAACCGCGGCTCAGAGCGTCGATGGCAAGACGGCGATCTGCGCCTTCGTAGTTGAGATACCGCCGGTAGACCTTCAGGTCCTCAAAGCGGATCGCGACTTCGCGCGTCCGCACCATTGAGCCCGGTCGAATGCGATAGACGGCGGACGGGACGGTGTCATACCCGACCTGATAGCGACGAGAGAAACGCAGCCAGAAGTCCAGATCCTCGACCAAGAGCGACTCGTCCAGGCCACCAACCTCGATGAATGCGCTGGGTCGCATCAACACGCTGCACGCTGGGATGAAGTTGCCGCGCATCAGCTCTCCGAAGATCCACCCCTGCGGCCGATCGCGCGAAGTACGACGCGATTGGTGCGCGATGCAGCTGGCCAGCTGCACCACCCCGGTCTCGTTGCAGAGAAACGCGTCGCCGTAGACCATGCCGTACGCGGGTGGCAGCCGTTGGAGGAGCCGAAGCTGCCGACTCAGTTTACCCGGCAGCCAGTAGTCGTCGGCCGCGATGAACCCCATGTACGCAGTGCGCACGGCCTGGGCACCGTCGTTGCACGATCTGCTCACCCCGTGATTGGTCTGGTGCAGGATCAACTGCGTGTCAACCGCCCGTTCGGCCACCCATTCTTGGATAACCTGCTGGGACCCGTCAGTTGACGCGTCGTCAACGATGATCAACTGCACGGGCACGTCCTGCGTCATGACGCTGTCGAGGCATTGACGGATGAAGGGTGCCTGGTTGTAGCAGATGACGATCGCCGCCACCTCAGCCGCACAGCCATTCTCCGCCTCCACTGCGCCGGTGAGGCGGCTCCGCGGCGCGGCAACGTCGGTCATTGAATAGGCCCCCCAGTGCTCGCCGTGTCCCGAGCCTCGCCGCCGGTGCTGTGCTCGCGGACAGCCACAATAGTGGCATCAGGGAATGGTGGAGACGCGTCGCCAGGTTCAGCGAGGGAAGTTCAGCACGGCCTCGATGACCCGGTCCACCTGGGCGCTGGTGAGGTGCGGAC